>JBAZFL010000118.1:0-5777 GCA_041653455.1 Clostridia bacterium | reverse complement strand
ATTTCGCTTGCCATATTGCCTCACCTGTCCTTATTCCTACCTTCTTTGCCTGCTGATTTTTTGCAAGCACTATACCGTGCCTGTTTTCCACGCTTCCGCACACAGCTACCGGCAAATCCCTTATGGCAGGATTATACAGACACTCCACCGAAGCATAAAAACTATTCAAATCCGCATGCAAAACTATACTTTCCATAATACCCCTATCTTTAGGTATATTGTATAATGCGAACATATGTTTGTAAAGTACCTGTTTCTATAACACTGTACAATATTTATCCCTTACATTTTATTCTTTGTCTCAATGCTAGAACTTGCTATAAATACTTTATAATATGGGCAAAAAGCAAAAATCCTCTATTGCGGGAGGATTTCTGCTTTGAAAAAACATATATAACAGAGTGCGAGTAGTCTAATTATTTATTTCCCTTCAGATCCGCCATCATTGGCTATTTTAAGTAAAGCAACCATGTCTTTCAGTAGAACTGCCTGACTTGACAGTTCTTCACTAGATGCGGCAGTCTGTTCGGCTGAAGCTGAATTGTTCTGAACCACTTTTGATAATTCATCAAGGGCATTGTTGATCTGCATGACGGAACTGGCTTGTTCATTTGAAGACAGCGAAATCTTCTCAATCAGCTCATATGCTTTATCTATGCTTGACACAATGCTTCTTAGTGATTCTTCAGTCATATTAGCAATGTCTGTACCTTTGTTTACATTCTTTATTGACCCTTTTATAAGTTCTGTTGTTTCATTTGCTGCTTTTGCGCTTCTTCCAGCCAGATTCCTTACTTCCTGTGCAACAACTGCAAACCCTTTACCATGAGCTCCAGCTCTTGCAGCCTCGACAGCTGCATTAAGTGCAAGCAGATTTGTCTGGAAAGCGATATCATCAATGACTTTAATGATTTTAAAAATGTCGTTTGAAGATTTGTTTATATCTCTCATTGCAGCTTGCATATTATTCATAAGTTCGTTACCTTTTGAAGCAGAATCCTTAGCATTCAGGGATAATTTATTAGCTTGATCAGCTATTTTCGCATTATACCCTGATTGTTCTGATATCTGAGCGACTGAAGCTGAAAGCTGCTGCAACGAACTGGCCTGCTCTGTCGCACCTGATGAAATTGACTGGCTTCCATCTGAAAGCTGCTTAGAACTGACAGCTACCTGTTTTGATGCATTATCAATATCAATTCTTGCATCTTCTATCTTCTTAAAAGTATTGCGTACGTCAATATCTAATATTTTCTTTAACTGGCCTATCTCATCATTAGACCTTATATTAACATGAGCATCCAGTTTTCCCAAAGACAACTCTTTTGCAAACTTTGCAGTTTCCTTAATAGGTCTGCTTATGGAAAATCTAGTAATAATTAACAGTGTTATTATGACAGTCAATATCAATGCAGCAAATATAGCTGACATCAATATGGTTATACTCTGTGTAGCTTTCGATACTTCGGTATCATATACTTCAACAGCCACAGACCATGGAGTTAATGTCTTGCCAATATTCACCGGAATATAGCATGCTTTAACTTTATTAGAGGATACACTGGAAATCCCTTCTGTTTGCAGTTTCTGCCCATTGGAGATCACAGATAGCAGGTCAGATTCTTCACTTACCTGCAAATTGTTAACTTTTTTGCCTATAAGCTGTGCATCAGGAGCAATAACATAGGTCCCATCATTAGATATCAGATAAGTTCCTGCACTTTCATATCCGCCATTGTCAAAATTCAGTTTCTGAAGATCAGTTAAGGCGATATCTATTCCCACAGCACCTACTATTTTGCCGACATTGTTTTTTATTGGAACTGTAACTGTAGTAAGAAGAATATCTTTACCCCCCATTTCATATGAGTAGGGATTCAGAATAATCTCATTTCCACTTACCTTTGCCTGCAAATAGTAGTCTCCAGGCCCATATTTGGCATAATCAACTAAAGCTGTCACTAATATATCTCCATCTACCCTCTGTAAAGATGTGATATACCTTCCGGTAGAATCAGAACCTTTAGAGTTTTCATGCTCCGCATCAGCTCCATCTACAGCATTAGGCTCCCAGCATGTCCACACGCCTACGAAATCCTCATTCTCTTTCAAAACATTCATCATCATGCTGTTAAAGACTATACGTCTTTCCTCTGAATTTATATCCCTGTATGCCTCCATACTGCGTGAAAGCGTTCTTGCAGTATTCAAAGAAACATCTAAAGAGGTTTTGATCATACCCGCATTATTGTTTGCAACAGATAGAATATTGTTGACAGCTGCTTGATTAGTATTTGCTGATGTAACATTGATTACTAACACAAATGCTGCAATCATTAACACTATAAGGATAGATGAAAGCATCAGGACGACTTTTGTTCCGAGTTTCATGCTTTTTACCTTTTTGGTTCTTGTTTTTTTTCTGTCAGACTGTCTCAAGTTCTCTTTACTTTCATGCAATTTAAACATACACCTTAACCTCTTATATATTATTAATTAACAGTACTGTCAATTTTAACTATTTAATGAAGCATTAATTTTTAGTCTTCACGCATTAACATAAACCCGTAATCCTTGAAAAAGATTAGCTAAATCACAGTTGTATTTGAGATTTTGTCTCAATTAGCCATAATGTAACATTAGTTTCATGAGTATTATCGTCATTTTTGTTAAATAGTTTAATTAATTTACATATTTTTTTAATTTTTTTTATCTGGAATATCTTTAAGGCCATATTTCAAAGCTGTTCTTTCAAATATCTTTATGAAACGGTTTCCTAAAAGCAATATCAGTAAAAGATTAGTAAAAGCATGAAGCAGGTCAAATATGAATGATGCGGAGCTTGCAACAAGAAATGCCTTAAAACCTGTTTCGGTAATATACCCTGAAATAACATAATATAGATTCATTCCCCATCCAAACAAGAATCCCCATATGAATCCGTAGGCTACTCTGATCCAAAGATGAGCATGTAAAGGTTTCCTTGCCATTCCAGCAATGAATCCCATCAATCCCCATAACAGCATCTGCCACAAAGTCCATGGCCCATGCCCTAAAAGCATATTGGATACCAGTGCCGTTAATGCGCCTGTCATAAACCCGAATGAAGGGCCGAAAACCATTGCTGACATTATAACTATGAACGAGGAAGGATTTACGCTGGGCAGAGAAACAAAAAGAATTCTGCCTGCAGAAGATATTGCAGTTAGTATAGCTAAAAGGACCATCTTTTCTGCACTTATTTCTTTTCGCTCGAAGATATTGAATCCGACCAATAATACACCCAGTACTGCAAGTATGAGAGCTAACGCCATACTGCTGAATGAAAGCACAACAGCAGAAGCAATCAGGATAAAAGCAATTATGAAAAAGTATATATTCTTTTTCATGCTACCTCCCTTTGTAAGCTTTCTCAATATCTTCATACAATACAAATTCTGGATTAATCTGATTAAATGATCTGTTCACAGAAGTGGTATAGTATCTGTTATTCTGGAAAAAGCTTCTTGCGCTCATCGAATAAGCTATTTCCCCATTGAACAGCATGACGCATCGGCTTGCATAACTTGCTGCAAATTCCAAATCATGTGTAGCGCATACAATTGTAGCTTCTGAACGCTTCAACAAACGGGAAATGACCCTTTTCAAAGAGGGATCCATACTTTTTGTAGGTTCATCTAAAATAATGAAGTCCGGTTTTCTCATGAGCATACATGCCAGAACAGCCTTCTGTTGTTCTCCTGCAGAAAGATCATAAGGATGCTTATGCAGAATGTCCCTAAGTCCAAGCTCTTCTGTTAAATAAGTATACAGTTCATCGTCCATTCCTCCAAAAGATATCTGTTCATGCACTGTGTCTTCTGTAAAAAAAGAATTCAGATCCTGAGGCATATACTGTATCCGTTTGAAAAATCTGCTGACTTTACCTATGTGAGGTTTCAATATACCACTCATTAACTTTAATAAAGTAGATTTCCCTGAACCATTACTGCCCATGATACATAGGAACTCCCCTTTATCTATATCCAGTTCAAGATTTCTTATTGCATACTTTTCTTTGTCATATGCAAAAAAAAGCTCTCTTATCTTAACTGCATTCATATCTGCGTTTTTTGAAGGAACATCTTCTTTTGTAACCTCATAATTATAATTACAGATATCATAATCCTTCGCCATAAGTTTAAGTTCTTTTGAAGTTATACATGCAGGCTTATCTTTATCAATAAATAAGGAGCATGCAGATATTACTGGAAGGAAATCTCTTCTTTTGCTTCTATCGCTTTCCCAGAGTTTTTTTAGAACATCACGCGTATCACCCTGGAAAACAATCTGCGCATCTTCCATATATACAATCCTGTTAGCCAAAGATATTACATCATCAGGCCTGTGTTCAGTCATTACTATAGTAATACCAAGTTCCTCATTAAGCCTTCTGAGAACATCAGTAAATTCTAGTGCGGAGATAGGGTCCAGCTGGCTTATTGGCTCATCAAGCAGCAGAATATCAGGATGAACCATCAACTGCGAGCACAGCGAAATTATCTGTTTCTGTCCTCCAGAAAGAGTATCAGGATGACGATATAGAAGATCTTCAATACCAAAATAACTGACTGTCTCGCTCATTCTCTTTTTCTGCGTAAATGGGTCATATGCAAGATTCTCCATAGTAAGAGCCAGATCACTTAGAACAGAAGTAGTTACAAGCTGAGTTTCAGGATTAGAAAATACAATAGATATTTTTTTGCTGTCTACAAGGCTATCCATTGTGCCGGTAACTTTTCCATATGGAGCTGCTTCTTTTTTCAAGTTTCTCATAAGAGTAGTCTTACCGCACCCTGAAGGCCCCATAACCAGCAGTATCTCCCCTTCATATATATCCAGGTTAATATTTTTTAGTGCAACCTTCTTTGAAGACCTGCCCTGCATATAGTTCTCATAAGTGAACCCCATATCCTTGATGCTTATTAATGCTTTTTGAGCCATACCCTGGTAAACCCTCTCTTTGCTGATGTTATGCCTTCTATTAAAAAAGGCAGAAAAATTACTAACACTGTTATTGCATACAAGATTAATCCAAAATCATTCGGCCTGACAGGAGCAGTTACAGGATAAAACGAAAATCCTGTATGGCCTGTCGAGGCTGATATATAAATAAATAAGGTAAATGTAAAGAAAACGGATAACAGCAGGATATCCCTTAATGTATAACGGAATTTAATATAATGAACCTTATGGGATGAACCATAATTTTTGGTTTTCAGGCTTAAAGCCGTATCCATACCCTCTTCAAGAGTCCACGATGTCAAAGCTTTAAGGTATGTACCGTAAGTCTTTATCTTATCCTTGATATTATTGTCCTCCTTTTTTATATTAACTGCCTGAACAGCAGCAAGGTCAGCTGCTCTCTTTTTAAATAAAGGTATATATCTTAGAGCCATATCAAAAACAAAGGATGTCTTAGGAAGTATATTCGAAAAAAGATAAAGAAATTTCGAACTGTCTAAAAGAGTATTGAATGATATAAAGGCAGTCATTATGGACATGAGCATAAACATATTGTAAATACCGTAAATAAATGCTTCTTTTGTTATAGGATTATAGAAAAGGTAAAACCATACAGTACTGCCTTTATGTACGAGCAAAGCATTAAGTATTAATACAACAGCTCCTAATAATAATATCCATCTCACAGCCTTTAAAAACTTATCCATGCCAGAGTAGAATATTGCCATGCAGCAGCACCCTATAAAAAGAGTAAGCATAAATATAGGGTTTCT
>JBAZFL010000117.1:0-5825 GCA_041653455.1 Clostridia bacterium | reverse complement strand
GTTGTGCTCTTATAGAATGTTACAGGAAGCCTTCCGCTTGGAGAAGTATTTCCAAAAAGAATATCTGCTAGTGCAATCCCTCCAAGCGCTCCTGGATAAAAACATTGTATGACTGCATCAGCTTTTTCATCTGGAAGAGATAAATTAACACAACTGCCGGAAATATTAACAAATATTATGGGCTTATTCATTTTCTTAATTTCTAAAAATAACTTCTGCTGAATTAATGGCATCTCAATAGATTCCCTATCCCCCTTAAATCCTCTGGAAAGAGATTCCTCTCCTTCTATCGAAGGATTAATCCCCATACACATTATTATGATTTCACTTTGCTCAGCCACAATCAAAGCTTCCCTTAATGGATGCTCTGAATACCTCCATGTAGATTCATCTTCAGTAACATGGCATCCCCTTGCATATAGTACATTTCCTTTGCATACTGTTTTAATTCCATGCAAAAAAGTGAAATGCTCATCTAAGGTACCATTATAGTTTGCCAAAAGCACTGACAAGTCATCTGCATTCGGACCAATTACAGCTACATTTGTTTTTTTTGAAAGTGGAAGTATACCGTTATTCTTTAAAAGCACAATGCTTTGTTTTGCCATTTCAAGATTAAGCTTTTTATGTTTTTTGCAACAGACTCTTGAATAAGGTATCTGGTTATATATGCAGTCATCATCAAACATGCCCAGTCTGAAACGGGCATAAAAAAGCCTCTCAACTGATTTTGTAATATCCTCTTCGGTTAAAAGATTCTCACAGACTGCAACCTTGAGCCATTTATATGTATCGCCACAATTTAAATCGCATCCGCTTTTTACAGCTAATGCAGCACTTTGCGCTTCATTTTCTGTAACCATATGATATTTGTGAAAATCACATATTGCACCGCAGTCTGATACAACATAACCTTTGAAACCGAATTTATTCCTTAATATCTTATCTAAAAGAAAGGGGCTCCCACAACATGGTTCTCCATATACCCTATTGTATGCTCCCATTACTGCTGAAGGATCTGCATTAGCTATACAGTACTCGAAAGCATATAAATATGTTTCATACAAATCCTGTTTGGAAACTTCGGCATTGAAACTGTGTCTTAACGCTTCAGGACCGCTATGTACTGCATAATGTTTCAAGGTGCAGTCGACTTTCCTGTATTTCTTATCATTACCCTGCATTCCCTTAATATATGCAGTTCCCATTTTTGCAGTAAGCAAAGGGTCTTCTCCATATGTCTCATGACCTCTCCCCCATCTTGGATCACGGAAAATATTAATATTGGGAGACCAGCAGGTTATACCCTGATAGATTTCAGTCCCATTGAATTTCCTGTACTGGTTATACTTAGCTCTAACTTCATCGGAAATAGCTGAACCGACTTTTTTCATAAGAATATCGTTAAAGGAAGCCGCCATTGCAATGGACTGTGGAAATACAGTCGCTGTCCCGCTCCTAGCAACACCGTGCAATGCTTCATTCCACCAGTTATATGCAGGTACTCCAAGTCTTTCTATAGCAGGAGATTCATACTGCATCTGAGATGTTTTTTCTGCTAATGTCATCTTGCTTACTAGTTTTGATGCTCTTGCTTTAAAATCCATTTATCACTCCTATAAAAGATATGTTCACTATATTCTTCTGCTCTTTATGACTATGTATACTATGTCAACGACAAAAAGCGTGATCGCAACAGAAACAGCTATAATGACTGAAGGATATTGGGAGTTAAAACCTGATTGTGAAACATGCTTAATTATTATTCCTGAATATGCCCATATAAGGACTAAAGTATATGGTATATCCTTATTGACCATTGCAGTTATACCGCCAATAATCAATCCTGCTATCACTACCGTAATCGTCCAGAATGCTTCTCTTAATCCGAATCTGTTCCATCCCATGTCTACCAAAAAAGCAGTAATATTAGCTATAGCAGCAACTGTTATCCATCCGTAATATATGGAAAATGGCAGCTTTAAAAAGAATTTATCTTTATTTGTAAGATCAGCTTTATTTAGTAAATAGTTAATTAAAATGAGACTTATTAAAATCATAACCATCAGAACCAGACTTAATGCTAGTGCACCGTAATGCCATGCGAATATCCATGCTGCATTTGCTATTGACGAAATTATGAAAAGAGAGCCTGTTTTATAATATAAAGCAGTATTCAAAACTGCCTTTTTCTGAAATATGCCAAACTGATACAGACAGTATAAAGCCAGCAGCAAATATATTACTCCCCATATTGAGAAGGTAATACCTGCTGGAGCAAACAGGTTTGGATATGAATCAGATACTTGGCCTGTTGTTACCTTATTGATTGGGAGAATGTTTGCAAGTGAATTTACAACCACCATTACAACAAATGCTGTAACAACAGAAATCTTGAATGCAAAAGGGTATTTGTTAGTATTCGTTTCCATGTTTTATTCCTCCGTTTAACTATATTCTATATCAAAAACCGTTATTTATATACTTTTTTTATAAAAAGCACATAATAATAAATAAAACTATCATATATTCATTCTTAATGGTGACTTTGTCACTTTTTTTCCATTTAAAAGTGATATTATGTATTTGACAATTATTTAACAGGAGGCATCCATATGGCAAAAAAAATAGTAATAATCGGAGGTGTGGCAGGCGGAGCAAGCGCTGCTACAAGATTAAGGCGTCTTGATGAACAGGCACAGATTACAATAATCGAAAAAGGCGAGTATATTTCCTATGCTAATTGCGGGCTTCCATACCATATAGGAAATGTAATAAAAGAAAGAGCATCTTTGCTTCTGCTGACGCCACAGGTCATGAAACAGAAATATAACATTGATGTTTTTATCAAACAGGAAGTCATGAGCATAGACAGGCTTAATAAGACTGTAACCGTTAGACGAGCTGATAACAGTGAGTATCAGCTAGAATACGACAAACTTATTATATCGACCGGATCTTCTCCTCTAAAACCTCCTATTCCAGGTATAGACTCTAAAAGAGTAATGACCTTATGGACTGTTCCTGATACTGACAAAATCAAAGCATATATATCAGACAAAAACGTAAAATCTGCAGTTGTAGTAGGCGGAGGCTTCATAGGATTGGAAATGGCTGAAAACTTAAAAGCAATCGGCTTAAAAGTCACTATTGTAGAAATGCTGAATCAAGTAATGACTCCGCTTGATTATGAGATGGCTCAACTTATTCATGAAAATATTGAACAGAGCGGTATTCGCCTAATACTTAACAACGGAGTATCCTCTTTTACTGAGAAAGGTACCAAAGTTACGGTCTGCCTTAAAGATGGAGAAGAGCTATATGCTGACCTGGTATTATTGTCCATAGGAGTACGTCCTAACAGTGATCTAGGCAAAGCTGCAGGATTATCATTAAATGCAAAAGGCGGAATTGTAATTGACGAGCATATGAAGACAGAAGATGATGATATATATGCAGTTGGAGATGTTATTGAAGTAGAAGATTTTATTGATAAGACAAAGACAATGATACCTCTAGCCGGCCCCGCTAATAAACAAGGCAGAATTGCAGCAGACAACATTGCAGGCATCGATTCATCTTATGCAGGAACACAAGGCACTTCCATAGTCAGAATATTTGACTTAATAGCTGCAAATACAGGATATAACGAAAAATATATGCAGAAAAAAGGGTTTGTCAAAGGTGAAGACTATGAGACTTTGATCATAACCCAGAATTCACATGCTGGGTATTATCCAGGAGCTCTTCCTCTTACACTTAAGCTCATATTCTCCAAAGACGGCTTGAAAATTTTCGGTGCGCAGATTGTAGGACGTGACGGAGTAGACAAGAGAATTGATACAATATCGACTGCTATCAGACTTAATGCGACAGTATTTGATTTAAAAAACCTTGAGTTCGCTTATGCCCCTCCTTTCTCATCAGCAAAGGATCCTGTTAATATGGCTGGGTTTGTTGCGGAAAATATAATAAAGAAACTTGTGACTTTTTCCCAATGGGACTCTATAGAGAAAAACCCTGATATGATTATACTTGATATAAGGGAAGAAGCTGAAAGAATGGCATTCACATTTCCAAATACGGTAAACATACCCCTTGGCCAGCTCAGAAACAGAATTGAGGAACTAGATAAAGACAAGCATATACTTATCTTCTGCACTATTGGGGTAAGATCATATAATGCATCAAGATTATTAACTGAGAAAGGATTTACAAAAGTATCTGTTTATCCGGCAGGAACACGTTTTTACATGTCAACACATTATAAGGAGTTTCAAATGGAAAATCATGCATCATATTTCGTATCAGACAGCGGTCGTCAGGGAGACGACAAGGCAATAGCATCAATTAGTCTGGATTGTTCTGGACTTCAATGTCCCGGACCAATTATGAAAGTCTTTGAGACTATTAAGACAATGGCTCCTGGTCAGATGCTTGAGGTAACAGCATCAGACCCAGGATTTTCAAGAGATATATCCGCATGGTGCAGAAGAACCGGAAATACACTGGTTTCAAATAATAAGGTAGGTTCCACATATGTAGCTGTTGTCAAAAAAGGCGGCGCTTCTATTGCAGTACCAGACCAGATAGGTAATGATGGAAAGACAATCATCGTATTTGACGGAGATCTTGATAAAGTGATAGCTTCATTCATCATTGCTAACGGAGCAGCTGCAATGGGAAGACGTGTTACAATGTTTTTCACCTTCTGGGGACTGAATGTGCTTAGAAAAGCCAAAAAGCAGAAAGTCAAGAAGACATTTCTTGAATCCATGTTCGGAGCTATGATGCCACGAGGGATAAGCAAGCTCAAACTCTCAAAAATGAATATGGGAGGAATGGGAACAGCATTAATGAAAAAGATAATGAAGGATAAAAATGTAGATTCCCTTGAGGACCTTGTCAAAAAAGCCATGAAAGCAGGAGTCAGGATTGTTGCCTGCACCATGAGCATGGATGTTATGGGAATTAAGGAAGAAGAACTTATAGAGGGAGTTGAGCTTGGAGGAGTCGGAGCATATCTTGCAGATGCCGAGGAATCTAATGTCAACCTGTTCATTTAGAGACTAACTGGCAAAATCAAATTAAGAGCTGTATCACAGGCAATTCAGGTGGACAGCTCTTTTTTATCTGCATAATTTAAAACCTCTATGGTATAATTAATTCATATTTTACTGTCATTTGTTTAACGGAGGATTTTAATGGACAAAATAGCCAGCCTGTTTCCGGTATGGGATCAGCTCACACAAGAGCAGAAGCAATTTCTTAATAATTCTATACTAAAAAGGGATGTTAATAAGAACACGGTTTTACATAGAGGAGATGAGGACTGTGATGGGTTATATCTAGTAGAGTCCGGACAGCTTAGGGCATATATAATATCTGATGAAGGCAAAGAACTTACTTTGTACAGGCTCTTTGAAATGGATATGTGCCTTTTTTCCGCTTCGTGTATGCTGTCCAATATTCAGTTTGAAGTCATTATAGAAGCCGAAAAAGATACAACAATATTGATAATACCTGTTCTGGCTTACCAGAAATTGATGAATACGAATAATTCAGTTGCAAATTACACGAATCAGCTTATGGCTTCAAGATTCACAGATGTTATGTGGCTTATGGACCAGATACTGTTTAAGAGCATGGATTCGCGTCTTGCAGCTTTTTTATTATATGAAAGCAATATTGAGGAAAGTAACGAACTTACGATAACACATGAAAAAATCGCTAACCATATAGGAACAGCTAGAGAAGTTGTAACCAGAATGCTAAAGTATTTCCAAGGAGAGAACATGGTTCGTCTGTCAAGGGGAAGCATAGTT
>JBAZFL010000116.1:0-5840 GCA_041653455.1 Clostridia bacterium | reverse complement strand
TGATTCAAGATATGAAAATATAGCAAAAAACCTTTTAGGTAAAATAGTAGTTGTCGATACATATGATAATGCAGTAAACATATCAAAAAAGACGCAAAGCAGATATAAACTTGTAACTCTGACAGGCGAATTCTTTAACACTGGAGGATCAATAACAGGAGGTACCCAAAATTTCAGCAAAGTCGGACTTTTAGGCAGACAAAAACAACTTGAAAGACTGGACATTGAAATTAAAGACCAAAAAGAAAAGTTTGGACAATCCGCTATTAAAATTGATTCTATGTCGAAAAAAGCAATGATATATGCATCTGATATTGAAAAATTAGAGAGAGATATAAATGAAAGCAATATGATTATTGCAAAACTTGAATCATCAATATCATCTCTGGATGAAGCTTACAATAACAATGTAAATTCATTAAACAACACAAAAAACAGAAAAAAGGATCTAATGGAGAAGTTTAATGGTTATGATGAGAAAATTGAAATACTTAACTGCAAAATAAACTCATTAAATGAATCGATAGAAAACTATAAATTAAGAATTATCGCTTATGAAGAAGCTCATAAAGAAGAATCTGTAAAAAGAGATAATATCTACCTGGATATTTCTGATCTAAAAGTATCTGTAAACTCCATTGAAGAAAGTTTAAAGAATAATGATGAATCTTTAATCAGGATCGGATTTGAGAAACAAGCTCTTACCGTTAAGCGTAACGCATTAATAAAGAGAAATGAACAACTTGATGATATAAAAGATGAATTACATAAACAGATTCAACAGAAAACCAAAACTATTACCAATCCTGAGAAGATACAAGAAGAAATGAACAAGAAGATTCACAGCATTCAGGATAAAAGAAGGAAGATGGCAGCTGAAAATGAATCTTATATTCAGAGCATTACGGATGCCAATAAAGATATCATGCTGCTTTCTAACAAGATATCATCTATAGAGGTAGTAAAAGCGAAGACTGATGCCGAGATGACAGCCATGAAGGAACGTATGTGGGATGAATACAACCTTACACACAATGAAGCACTGCAAAAACATGGAGAGATTGAGAATATAACGGATGCAAGGAAAGAAATAGCAAATGCAAGGAATATAATAAAACAGTTAGGCCCTATTAATATAGATTCTATCGAAGATTATACAAAAACAAATGAAAGATACAGATTTTTCATGTCTCAAAAAGATGATATAGAGAAATCAAAAGAGGATTTGTATAAGACAGTTAATGAAATGAATACCGTTATGAAAAAACTCTTCAAAGAGAAATTTGCAATTATTAATGAAAACTTCAACGAGATTTTTGTTAAGCTATTTGATGGAGGACAGGCAAGGCTTGAACTTACTGATGAATCTGATATATTGGAGTGTGGTATAGAGGTAATCGCGCAGCCACCTGGAAAGAAACTTCAGAATATGATGCTATTATCAGGAGGAGAAAAAGCTTTCACGGCAATCGCTCTTATATTTTCAATGCTGAAATTAAATCCGTCTCCATTCTGCATATTTGACGAAATAGATACATCACTAGATGATAACAATGTACTTAAATACTGTAATTATCTCAACGACCATAAAGAAAAAACACAGTTCGTTCTAATTACTCACAGAAAGGGGACCATGGAAAATTCAGATTCAATATACGGAGTAACTATGCAAGAACACGGCATAACAAAAGTTGTTTCCATGCAGATAACAGAATAATATGAGTTTTTTTCAACGCCTAAAAGAAGGCTTAGCAAAAACAAAAGATAAATTCACAAAACAGATAGATAAATTGCTTGCATCTTTTCGGAAAATCGATGAAGAATTATTTGAACAGCTTGAAGAAATACTGATTGAAAGCGATATTGCAATGAATACAGTAATACAGATCACAGAGCAGTTAAAACAGGATGTTAAAGAAAATAATATATCTGATCCTCAACAGATAAGGGATTTGCTGAAAAGAAAACTATACGATATCCTGGCAAAAAACAATGATTCTATTCTTTTTGCATTAAAAAGTGATAATGAAAAAAAGTTGAATATTATATTAGTAGTCGGTGTTAATGGAACAGGAAAAACCACATCTATTGGAAAGCTTTCGAAAATGTTAGCAGAGAAAAACAAAAAAGTTATTCTTGCAGCAGCCGATACATTCAGAGCAGCAGCATCAGAACAGCTGATTGAATGGGCAAAAAGAACTAAAGTTGATATAATATCCCATTCGAGTGGTGCAGACCCAGCAGCAGTTGTATATGATGCTGTTCATGCATCAATTAAAAGAGAAGCAGATATATTGATATGTGATACTGCTGGAAGACTTCATACAAAAAACAATTTAATGGATGAGCTTAAAAAGATACATAGGGTCATAAGCAAAGAGGCTCCTGAAGCAATAGTCGAAACATTACTTGTGATTGATGCCTCAAGCGGACAGAACTCTATGGTTCAAGCGAAAGTGTTTAATGAATGCGTTAAAATTGATGGTATTGTACTAACGAAACTTGATGGTACTGCTAAAGGTGGAATGATAATATCGATATGCAATGAACTTGATATACCAGTGAAATATATTGGAATCGGTGAAAAAGCAGATGATCTCAAACCTTTTGATTCGAAAAGCTTTATAGAAGCATTATTTGACATTTGATAAAATATATGCTTATAATATATAGATAATAAAAGCAAGGATCCGAAGAGTAAATATGCTGATCCTTAAAGAGAGTATGTGGCCGGTGCGAACATATAGAAAAGCATATTGAAAATCATCGGGGAGCTGGTTACCTGAATTAACAGTAAGGATACCCGGAAAATGCCGTTATATGAATTAAGTGGCTTTTTAGCAACTAGGGTGGTACCGCGAATACTCTTTCGTCCCTTGAGGATGAGGGAGTTTTTATTATGTAAAGCTTATATAAGCAGGAAAGAGGATAAGATGTATAAGAAAGTTACAACAGAATTGGATTTCGTAAGTCGCGAAAAAGAGACTTTAGAATTCTGGAAGAAAAACAAAGTTTTTAAAAAAAGCATAGAAAACAGGCAAGGGTGTGAACATTTCACTTTTTATGATGGACCTCCAACAGCTAATGGGAAACCTCATATAGGACATATTCTTACTCGTGTTATTAAAGATATAATACCAAGATACAAAACCATGAAGGGATATAAGGTTTTAAGAAAAGCGGGATGGGACACGCATGGTCTTCCAGTTGAACTAGAAGTTGAAAAATTACTTGGAATGGATGGAAAAGAAGATATCGAGAAATATGGTGTCGAACCTTTCATAAAAAAGTGTAAAGAGAGTGTATGGAAGTACAAAAATGACTGGGAAAAAATGAGTGACCGTGTAGGTTTCTGGGCAGACATGGATAATCCTTATATAACCTATGACAATAATTATATTGAATCAGAATGGTGGGCTCTTAAGAAAATATGGGATATGGGTTTATTATACAAAGGGCATAAAGTAGTTCCATATTGTCCAAGATGCGGAACAAGTCTGTCAAGCCATGAAGTAGCACAGGGTTATAAAGATGTCACAGATAAAACTATATATGTAAAATTTAAGGTTGTGGATGAACTAGATACATATTTCATGGCATGGACAACTACTCCTTGGACACTGCCATCCAATGTAGGTTTGACAGTCGGTGGGAATTTCGATTATGCGAAAGTGAAATACAATAATGAATTTATAATAATGGCCAAAGAATTGGTTGCTACAGTTTTTGATGGTCTTGATTATAAGATTGTATCTGTTATTAAAGGGAAAGATCTTGAATACAAGAAATATGAGCCTTTATTTGATTTTACCGATGATGAGACAAAAAAGAATGGATTTTACGTATGTTTAGGAGATTTTGTCACCTTAACAGATGGTACTGGTATAGTACATACTGCACCTGCTTTTGGAGAAGATGATTCCACAATAGGAAAAAAATATAATCTTCCATTTGTGCAGATGGTAGATGAATCAGGACACATGAAGGATGAGACAGGATTTATAAAAGGATTATTTGTTAAAGATGCAGACAAAGAGATAGTAAAGGATATAGATCAAAGAGGACTTTTATTTAAAACTTCTGATTTGGAACATTCTTATCCGTTTTGCTGGAGATGTGACACACCATTAATATATTATGCAAGATCCACATGGTTTATAAAGATGACAGCAATACAAGACAGTTTATTAAGAAATAATGAAAAAATAAACTGGATGCCTGATACCATTAAGGAAGGACGTTTCGGTAATTTTTTGCGTTCAGTAGTTGACTGGGGTATATCGAGAGAGAGATATTGGGGAACACCACTACCCATATGGGAATGCGAATGCAAGCACAGGGAAGCAATCGGAAGCATTTCAGAACTTAAAGAAAAGGCAATTGACTGTCCTGATGATATTGAACTTCATAAACCATATATAGATAATGTTCATCTTAAGTGTCCAAAATGTTCATCCATAATGAAAAGAGTTCCTGAAGTTATTGATTGCTGGTTCGATAGTGGTTCAATGCCGTTTGCGCAACATCATTATCCTTTTGAAAACAAAGAAATTTTCGAAAAAGGATTTCCAGCTGATTTTATATCTGAGGCATTGGATCAGACAAGAGGATGGTTTTATACCCTGCACGCAATCTCATGTCTTCTGTTTGACAGTCCCGCATATAAAAATGTTATTGTTTTAGGATTAGTCCAAGACAAAGATGGACAAAAAATGAGCAAACATAAAGGTAATGTCGTTGACCCATGGGAAGTGCTAGATAATCAAGGTGCTGATGCAGTCAGATGGTATTTCTATACTGTAAGCGCACCTTGGCTTCCAAGCCGTTTTTATGAGAAAGCAGTTACCGAAGGACAGAGAAAATTCATGGGTACCTTCTGGAACACTTATGCATTCTATGTGCTTTATGCTCAAATTGATAAATTTAACCCTTTGATATATAAATTGGATAAGAATACACTTTGTCTTATGGACAGATGGATACTATCAAAACTTAATACACTAGTAAAAAACACAGATAAAAATCTCGAAAATTACCGTATATTCGAAGCATCTAGAGAAATACAGGAATTTACTGATGAATTAAGCAATTGGTATGTAAGAAGATCACGTGAAAGATACTGGGGAAGCGAAGAAACATTGGATAAAATAAATGCATATTTAACTTTGTATACTACACTTGTCACATTGGCTAAACTTTCAGCTCCGTTTACACCATTCATAACTGAACAGATATATAGTAATCTTGTTGTAAATCTGGACAGCTCAGCACCAATAAGTGTCCATCTTACAGATTATCCAAAAGCAGATGAGTCATACATAAATAAAGAGATGGAGCTTCAGATGGAGGAGCTTTTGAAAGTAATAGTTATAGGGAGAAGCCTTAGAAATACTTCTAATATGAAAAACCGGCAGCCTTTGCGTACTTTGTATGTTTCTTCACAGAAAAAACTTGATGATGAATATATTGCATTACTAAAGGATGAATTGAACATAAAGGAAATAGTTTATATATCCGATGCATCAATGTTCATTGATTATAGTCTGAAACCTCAATTAAGGACATTAGGCAAGAAGTACGGAAAATTACTGCCTTCCATATCAGAGCATTTGAAAAATGCAGATGGATCACATGTAATAGGATTATTTGAAAAAGGCTTAAATTATGAATTCATATTAGATGATACTCAGATTATATTAGAAAAAGATGATGTGTTAAGTGAGACAAAACAGAAGGGTGGGTTTATATCGCATACTGATAGCGGAATAACTGTTGTCCTTGATACGAATCTTGATGAAGATCTAATAGAAGAGGGATATATAAGGGAAATAGTTAGTAAG
>JBAZFL010000115.1:0-5850 GCA_041653455.1 Clostridia bacterium | reverse complement strand
TTTTGATGATATTCAGTAGAAGAACTTAACTGAAACCAATATTACATGAAAAACTGTCAGACCTATTAGTGATGCAATCATAAATGACCAGGCGAATAGTTTGTGTTTTTTCTTTGTCAGTAATGTCATTAGAACAGACAGTACTAAGAATATACCGTATAAAAGCCATGAAATAGCAGACAAACTCCAATCTAAAGAGGCTGATGTGAATACTTCATTAGCTGCAATGAAGAAAACCAGACTGAGAATAACTGCTATTACAACTGCTAATATTGCTTTAAGTATTTCTTTCATTTTTTCCCTTTCTTTTTAAATTGCTTATTACAGCTAATCATTATCTCTTATAGGAACAACAGTGCATATGTCTACCCAGTCAGGGCCTGAACTTCCAGGAGAATCGTTATTATAGTAATCATCTACAGTATAACCGTCAGAAGATATTACTCCGCTATAATACGAAGTCCTTTCATATCTTGTTCCCTCATTCTCAGTTACTATTACGTTATAACTTGTCGGCCCGTTTCCGTCATAATAGTGAACTCGAACAGTATATGGCTGTCCCCAAAGGACTGAATCTGACGCTTTTAATGTATAGTGCTCCGGTCCGTAACTTGTAGTGTCGTCAATATCCAAAAATCCTCCATCTGATGTGTATTTTGATTCCCAATAAGCTGTCTCCCCACTCGGATTTGTAACATAAAGGTCAACATCAGGCTGTCCATCCCATGTCAGCGTAATGTAAATAGCATTTGCAGGTACAGTAGAGTTTATTACAAACCATCCATACATATCATGTGACATGAAATGTTCATTTCCACTTTCATCATTATAGATAATATTGATAAGGAATTTATTCTCCCCGCTCTTAAGAGGCACCTCAACTGAAAAATTAGATGGGCTTGTTCCATTTTTAGTAAGAGTCTGTCGGAATATCTGACCATTATCAGATATAAGTTCCACCATATCTCCAACCTGTTCACCCATCATGTTCAAAGTATCCAAAGATCCGGTTATGACATATGTCCCTGTTTCCACTGTAAACCCATTGACAGGATCTGTAACTTCAAGATCAGCGATAGTCCCAGCGAAATTATTTTTTGCATCCTCAAGTATTTTTTCATACTCATTTACGCTTGTAAATGTACCATATCCAGTAGTAGTAAGCCTCGTATCGAGAAATCCTGGATCATATGAAGGAGTAGATATAGTTTTTGTGGCTATGTCATAAACTATTTTCTGCGTGTTATCATTTGGGAAGTTTGGATCATATATCTTAATTGTTATTTTGCTGTCTGTCTTTTCATATCCGTATGCCAAGACAGAATGCCCGCCTGATCCATATATTCCAACCTCGACTGGTTCTTCCCAGAAGAAAATTGCATCCATAATGCAACGAACAGATACAGAATTGTCCATCCTGTAACCTGTGATATTCCCGCTCTCGTCTTTTTCAACATAACTTGAGAACATCCTCTCGGTATCCCATAGGATAGATGACTCTTTTGTTGTGTACTGGAAAGCTTTTGTCGCAATTACATCCTGAGGAGTGACTATATCTCCTGTAGGTGATACGCCCATCTGAGGAGTTCTGAAAAGATTGTAGAATGAATCAGATGCAGATGTTTTTTTGTTAAGATAATACCATTTTGCAAATGTACTCATACCATAACACTCCCCACCTGAGAATATGCTTGAACCTGTATTCACTTCAGCAAATCCGTCATTGCTTGGCAGAAAGTTTGTAGCATATGCATCAGGATATGAATCGATGTCTTCAAGTACATAATATGTGAATGTGCTTGCATGGAAAGTCATAACTGTGAACTGTCCTGCTTCCTTGTCAATGCTATGAGTCATCATCTGAGTAAGTTTGCCATTTTCATCAATGTAAAGGCCAACAGGAACTCTTTCTGCTTCCACTGCATTTCTAGCATACTGGAATGTAATAAGTATCGGTTGTGACAGATCCTGATAACCCCCTAAATCCAGATGGAGAGCCGTCTGTGATATGGACTCTGGCGCATTTGTAAATGTACCGGTTACAGTACCGATGGAAACATTAACCTGCTCATCAACTGTTGCAGCTGGAATAGTTACAAAGCTCCCAGACAGAGCGCTGTCAGAAGGTAATGCGATTACACCTCCGTTATTATCCACAGTTGCTGTAGCCTCAACAGAAACATTCTGCTGTGTGAACCCTATCGAAGCGGATCTTCCAGGTGTCTGCGAAGGCTTAAATAGTGCGATAATTTTCGGCCCAAAAAATATCCCTGCAGCAATTAAAGCGATAACAAGGATTGCTACAACCGCAATAGCTCCGCCTTTGCTCTTTTTGGGCCTGTAAGGCGGTGGATTCGGAGCATTGAATGGCTGTTGGTAGGGCTGCTGGTACGGTTGTTGATATGGCTGTTGATTTTGTAATGGCGGCTGGTTATTATTCATAGAAGCGCCACAGTTCGTGCAGAATTTTGAACCTTCGGGTATCTGCTTACCGCAATTAGTACAAAACATGATTCTACCCCCTTTATCTATGTTCATTAGGACTAATGCATTTAGTTAATAAAAATCATAATACATTCTGAATATATATAAACTGCAGGTCAGTGTCAATAAAAAAATGAAAAATCCATTTAGGTATTTTCTAAACCTTCTTTACAAAAGCGGATGCGACTACTTTATATGATATTGTTTTGGATTTTCTTGTTTCAGCAATATCAAGGAACATTCTGTATACCCTGTTGTCGTTATTCAATTCTGGATGAAAGGATAATCCAATCTGGTTTTTGTATCTTACAGCGACTATCAAATTGTTAATAGTTGCAAGAATTTCTACTTCATCAGATGCGGTTTCAACATAAGGGGCTCTTATAAATGTCATTGGAATAACTCCAATATCCTTAAAATCACCCTCAGTGTGGAAGCTTGCTATCTGTCTTCCGAAACCATTCCTTCTTATCTTAATCGGCATAGAAGCAAAATGCGGTTCATCACCATTGGATATTTCCTGTGCAAGCAAAATCATTCCTGCACATGTTGCTAAGACAGGAAGACCGTTAATAATCGAATCCCTTAACAGGTCAATCATTCCAAGTTCTTTCAACAGTTTTCCCTGTACTGTACTTTCGCCGCCAGGAAGAATAAGCCCATCTATTGGATACAGCAAGAGATCCTCACGATTTCTCAGTTCTACAGTTTTAATGCCCATATCATTAAGCATCTTTATATGTTCTGCAAATGACCCTTGCAGAGCAAGTACGCCAATAAGCATTTATTTCCCCCTTTCTGCCATCAATAATTGGATTTCCTGTTCATTTATCCCAATCATAGCTTCACCTATATCCTCAGAAAGCTGTGCGATTTTTTCTGGATCATTGAAATTTGTAACAGCTTGGACTATTGCTCTTGCACGTTTCTTAGGATCTCCGGATTTAAATATGCCAGAGCCGACGAATACTCCTTCTGCACCAAGCTGCATCATGAGTGCAGCATCAGCAGGAGTGGCGACACCGCCTGCAGCAAAGTTTACAACAGGAAGTTTCTTATTATTATGGACATACATCAGAAGGTCATATGGTACCATGAGCTTCTTTGCTTCATCAAACAATTCATCTTCCTTCATAGATGCAATGGAGCATATCGAGCGGTTAATCATTCTCAAATGCCTTACAGCCTGTATTACATCCCCTGTACCGGGTTCTCCTTTAGTCCTTATCATAGAGGCTCCTTCAGATATCCTTCTCAAGGCTTCGGATATATCTTTTGCTCCGCATACAAATGGGACTTTGAATTTAGTTTTATCTATGTGGTATACATCATCTGCAGGCGAAAGGACTTCAGATTCGTCAATGTAGTCTATTTCTATAGCTTCAAGAATCTGTGCTTCCACAAAATGGCCTATCCTGCATTTTGCCATAACAGGTATAGACACTGCATTTTGTATGCCTCTTATCATTTTCGGATCACTCATCCTTGAAACGCCTCCAGCAGCACGTATATCAGCAGGTATTCTTTCAAGAGCCATAACAGCGCATGCTCCGGCTTCTTCTGCGATTTTTGCTTGTTCTGGGGTAGTTACATCCATTATAACTCCGCCCTTTAGCATCTGTGCTAGTTCCTTGTTAAGTTCATATCTTGTTTTAGGCATATTCTCTCTCCTTTTTAGTTTTACTGCAGATATAAGATATGATACAATTGAACATAATGATATAATCAAAATGATAGAAAATAATAAGACCAGAATGAGGATTACTATGCTTACATATGACTTAGACCCTACAGCTAAAAGCCCTTTATACGAACAGCTATACAGCAACATTAAAAAGGATATTTCTGAAGGAAAGATAAAAAGAGGTGACAGGCTTCCTTCAAAAAGGCTTATGGCGAAGCATATGCAGATTTCCATAATAACAGTAGAGAATGCATATGCGCAGCTTAATTCAGAAGGATATATTTATTCTGTTGAAAAAAAAGGATATTTTGTTGCAGATATCAGCAAGACGGTTTATGCTGCGAAACGTAAAAAAATACCAAAAGCAGAAAGAATATTCGAAAAACCGGAATATCTAGCAGATTTCGTATCAAATAGGATTGATTTAAATGGGTTCCCAATAACTGTCTGGAGCCGGATAGTAAGAGAAGTTTTATCCGAAGATTCAGGAAGGGATATACTAAAAAGCGTTCCTTTAGAAGGAATTGAGAAACTTAGAAATGCAATAGCGGATCATTTATATCATTTCAGGGGATTGGACGTAGAAAAAGATGAAATAGTTATTGGATCCGGTACGGAATATCTATACAATCTTCTTATTCAGCTGTTAGGTAATGATAGAATATATGCTACAGAAGATCCTGGTTACCCGAAGCCTTATCTAATATACAAAAGCAATAAAGCTGTCTGTAAACATGTGCCAATGGATGGACAGGGAATTGATTTAGAAAAACTTAGGGAATCTGAAGCGGATATTGTTCATATTACTCCATCACATCACTTCCCAACAGGTATAGTGATGCCAGTAGCAAGAAGATATGAATTGCTAAGATGGGCATATGAGAAAAAAGAAAGATATGTGATTGAAGATGATTATGATTCCGAATTCCGTATGTATGGAAGGCCAATACCATCTTTGAAAAGCATTGATGATATTGGCAAGGTTATATACATAAATACTTTTTCCAAGACCATATCTCCGTCTATAAGGATAGCTTACATGGTTCTTCCTTCTGACCTTATGGAGAGGTTTAAAAATGAATTATATTTCTATACTAATACAGTTGCATCTATGGAACAGAATGTGCTTGCTCTCTTTATATCGAGAGGGTACTTTGAAAAACATATAAACAGGATGAGAAACATCTACCGTTTAAAAAGAGATGCGCTTATAAATTATATTAGAAGCAGTGCTGCTTCATCGAAATACGAGATAATGGAATCTGATTCCGGCTTACATTTTCTTTTAAAAATCGAAACTGAAATACCTGATGAGTTAGTTATTGCAAGGGCTGAAGAAAAAAATATTAAAGTATCCGCTGTCTCGCAATATTGCTTAAATAAAAATCTGCTTATGTCATCTGACAGGTTAAAACATCTGTACATTATAAATTATCCTGGTGTGGATACAAAAAAGGCTATAGAAGCCCTGAAGATACTTTTTGAAATAACTGAATAGTTTACAGGCTTGACAGTTTTTTTCTGTCAGTTATAACTATGCTTCCCCTTGACAGACGAACCATGTTCTCTCCTTGGAAATACTTTAGCATTCTGGTTACAACTTCTCTAGCTGTTCCTATATGGTTAGCGATTTTTTCATGTGTTATCGTAAGTTCGTTGCTTTCCTCAATATTGCTTTCATA
>JBAZFL010000114.1:0-5885 GCA_041653455.1 Clostridia bacterium | reverse complement strand
TACCACACCTATATCAATTATGCAAATACTGCTTATCTGCGGATAAAGTAAAATTACTATTGGGACTTCCATCTTATAGACAGCATTAGGTTCAGCCATATTGTGCCCAACAGAATAGGAGGTTTTGTTACTGATGTCGGTGATTACATTATCTACTCAACAAGCTATTTAGATGAGCCCGATTATTACATAGATAAATCCGAGATAGGGACAGGTAACCTAGTGTTCCACAAGATTGATAATTAATACTAATTGAAGCTGTCCTGAAATAGGGAAAGCTTTTTGTTACAGCTAAAAGATCCTTGACAACGGTAATATCGTATTATACTATTAAATTACAGACAAAAAAATCCAAAAGAGACCGCTTTATTGCTGATTAATATATTATATATTTAGGAGGCTGATTATGAAAATCATATTCAAATGCTTCATAATATGTGTTCATTAAGGTGCATAGGCCTTGAGCTTGTGCACCTTAATACACATCAAATCATAATATAAATAATAAACAGAAAGGAAAATAAAATGAAATCAAAGTATAGAAAAAGTTTATCTATAATAATGATACTAGTAATACTGGTATCTCACAGCATCATTCCTGTATCAGCATCATCAGACTATTATGAGAGCACATATAATGGTTACAGTTATATTTGCCGTTCTGAATTTTATCCCAATGGATGTGTATTTTCCCACATGGACTATGCAGGAACAAACAAGATTCGTGTAGAAATCGAATATAGTTATTATGATTATCTACTTAACTGCTCTTGCCAGGAAAATGCTATTTCACCATTAAAAATGTCAACTACTTGTACAGGTGCATCATTTAATGAATACCAGATAGGTTTATGGTCTAATAACGTATATACCATCTCTCCAAATATGGTGTATTCCGTAGGGTTAAATTAGGAGCAGATATGATTAAAAAGATAAGCATATTATTAATACTAGTGCTTACTGCAGGATGCATAGCATCCTGCAGTAAGCCTTCAATTATTGAAAGTAAAATTCCTAAAGACCCAAAAACAGAGCAATATTACTCTTCCTTAAGACAGAATGAAGCAGGTGTTGCAAAATCTCTTGAGACTCCTTATGGCATGTACCATCTAGACACGGATAAATATATCTATTACTCCAAGAATGGGAACACGAAATATATTAAGCTATGTAACAAACCAGATTGTAATCACGAAACTGCAGACTGCAACGCATATATAGGTGGATATTACATGGGTTATTACGAAGATAAAATCTATTATGTATCAGGTAGCTCACTTAACTGTATGGATATGGATGGGGGCAATCATATGAGAATAAAAACTCTATATACCTCTCCTGATTCTAATTTCGGTTATTTTCATAATGGTTACTTCTATTATGTAATCACTAAGGGTGGTACTGTCGGATCGCCTGGTAATGTCGACAATAACCTATACAGAGTAAAGATTGACAATAATTCTAAACCTGAGATTATTGTGACTGATGATATTATACTTAATATTCACATGTTTATAGTTTTAGATGACACTATATATTTATATATTTATAATTATAATGATTGGGGTTGTTCTCTGTATTTATATTCCGCAAAGACAGGCACATTATCGAAAATTACTGACTACTGGAGCGGCTTCGGTGCTTCATTTTTCGATGAGGATTATGGATACTGCTACCGTCCAAACGAAGGGATATATAAATATAATGTCGCAACTAATGAAATCACATTAGAAAAAGAAATCAAGTTTGATAATCATGGGGATTGCGCAGTGAAATTCCTTCCTGATTACATTTATCTTATGCATTTCACTAGTGAGGACCGCAGAGTAAATTACGCAAAGAATCAAGTATTATATATATATGACTGGTATTATAATCTGGTAGATAGCATAGTATTTGATAAAGTACCTGATACGGAGTATGGAGGTTATCTTACCTATTTAGATGACTACATCGTTTTTTCATCAGATTATCATTATGAACCAGATTACTACATAGACAAATCCGAGATAGGAACCGGTAGTCTGGTGTTCCACAAAATTGAGGATTAATACTAATTGAAGCTGTCCTGATATAGGGAAAGCTTTTTGTTAACAGCTAAAAGCTCCTTGACAACAGTAATACCGAATTATACTATTAAGCCACAGAGAAATAAATTAAGAAGAGATAGCTTTATTGTTGATTATTATATTATTTAGGAGACCAACTATGAACATTATATTCAATTGCTTCATAAGATGTGTTCATTAAGGTGCATAGGCCTTTAGTTTATGCACCTTAATATACATGAAATCAAAAAATAAAATGAAATTTAAATATAAAAAAAGTTTATCAATGTTAGTCATACTGGTTATACTACTATCCTACAGCATCATACCGGTGTCTGCATCATCAGACTATTATGAGAGCACATACAATTATTACAATTATGATTGCAGATCTAACTTTGGTACAAATGAATTAAGTGGCGAGATGAATTATGCTGGTCCAACTAGGATAAATATAGCCATAGATTATTCCTACATGCATTCTGGTTATTTAACTGTGCATACAGGTTCAGCGATAGCTTTTCCACAAACCTCATTTGTTGGTATTATAGCAACTATTAACATAGATTATTACTTTACATCTTGCAACTACTCATACCTTATAGGGGCAAATACAGTATATTCCGTGGGATTATTTTAGGAGCAGATATGATTAAAAAGTTAAGCACATTGTTAATACTAGTGCTTGCTGTAGGATGCTTGGCATCCTGCAATGAGCCTTCACTTTTAGAAAGTAATCCTAATAATACCGGAAACGAATCTTCTTCTATTGGAAACCTTAATACTGATAGTTTGAAACCTGAATCATATTACACTTCATCCAAACAAGGAATTACTATAGGGAAGTACCTTGAGACACCGTATGGAACATATTACTGTTCCTTTGATGGCTATTTATACTATTCAGAGAAAGGAAACACAAAATACATCAAGTTATGCAACAAACCTGACTGTAATCACAATTCTATGGACTGTAATGCATATATAAGTCGATCGGCAATTGGAATTGGATATTATGATAATAAGATTTACTATGAAGTATGGAATAACATAAATTGCATGGATATGGACGGAAGCAATCATAAGACAGTAAAGACCTTGTATGAGGGATATGATAGTAATTTCGGATTTTTCCATAACGGATACTTTTATTATGTAATAACAAAAGGCGGCTGTCTCGGAGCAATAGGAAACGATGACAACAACCTATACAGAGTAAAAGTTGATGATGATTCAAAGCCTGAAATAGTACTGACAAATGATGCAATACTGAAGATATCCCTGTTTATGATAGACGAAGATAATATATATATAATTGCAAATATTCCTGACAACTCAAAATTTGTTTCGTTATATTCTTATTCTACAATTTCGAAAATCTGGTCCGAATTGTCAGATGCTTTTGGAGGTCCTGGCGCGTATTACATAATTGATGATACAGGTTATTGCTATATTAACAATAAAGGGTTCTATGAAATAGATATAGATACAAAACAGATGAAACAAATGAAAGCTTTAAAGTTTGAAAACGAAGGCATATGCAGTGCTTTATATTATCCTGATTATATATATCTTATCCATTACACTAACGAACCATTCGACTTTTTGAATCAGATTCTTTACATATATGACTGGGACTACAACCTCATAGACAGCGTTGAGTTCGATAAGGCATATGGAACCGGCGGATTCGTTGGTGATGTAGATGGGTATATAATATTTACATCCAACTTTGATGTAAAACCTGAGTACTACATAGACAAATCCGAAATAGGGACCGGTAATCTTATGTTCCATAAGATTGAGGACTGACAAATGCAAAGCTGACCTGATATAGGGTCAGCTCACAATTAACAGATAAAAGCCCTTGACAATGATAATACCAAGTTATACTATGAAGCCAAAGAAAAACAGATTTTAAAAAGTCAGCATTATTGCTGATTTAATATACAAGGAGATTTGCTATGGAAATAACATTCAAATACTTTAAATGATATGTTCATTAAGGTGCATAAGCATAATGTTTATGTACTTTAAGGAACATGAAATCATAAATATTAAAAAATAGAAAAGAATTGAAAGGAAATAATAAAATGAAACTTAAATATATAAAAAGTTTGTCAATGTTAGTCATACTGGTTATGCTGCTATCCTACAGCATTATACCTGTATATGCAGCAATAGACTATTACGAGAGCACATACAATGGATATAACTATGATATTAATTCACGACTTCAAATAGATGAACTATTTGCTTTTATAACTTATGATGGTCCAACCAGATTACATGCTGCAGTAAGTTTTAATTTTTATGACAATTCTGATAGTACTTATCATTACGACAGCAAAGTATCTTCTGACACATCATCTACAGGTATTGGAGTAGCTTTAGGGCTTAACTTAGAGTTTATAGATGCCTACTACATGTATAGCATAGGAGTTAATACAGTATATACAGTAGGATTGATTTACTAAAAGGTCTGGTGGGATATGTTAAAAAAGATTTGTATATTTATAATATTAGTACTTATTGCAGGATGCCTAGCATCCTGCAATAAGAGCCCCTCTTCATCACTAGAAAGTAATCCAAGTAATAACGGAACCGAATCTTCTTCTATTGGCAAATTAAATACTGATAGCTTAAAGCCAGAATCATATTACACTTCATATAAGCAAGGGGTTACTACAGGAAAATCCCTTGAGACACCATATGGAACATATTTCAGTTCCGCAGACGGCTATTTATACTATTCAGAGAAAGGAAACACAAAATATATTAAATTGTGCAATAAGCCTGACTGCTCTCATAGTTCTTTTGACTGCAACGCATATTTAAACGGATCGACAATCGGATATTATGATGACAATATCTACTATGAAGAATCGAATAATATAAACCGCATGGATATGGACGGGAGCAATCATAGGATAGTAAAAACTTTGTATGAGGGAAATATCAATAATTTCGGATATTTTCATAACGGATATTATTACTATATAATCACAAAAGGCGGCACTATGGGAGCATTAGGGAACGATGACAACAACCTTTACAGAGTGAAAGTCGATGATGATTCAAAACCTGAAATAATACTGACAAATGATGCGATACTGCAACTACGCATGTTTACAATAGCCGGAGACAATATTTATGTAATCGAATGTAATGTCGATGATACTAAATTTACTTCATTGTACTCATATTCAATAATTTCGAAAAAGTGGTTAAAACTAACTGATAATTGGACAGGAGCCGGAGCATCATACATAGATGAAAATATGGGTTATTGTTATCTTAAAAATATTGGGTTATATGAATATGTTTTAAGCACAAACGAAATGAATCTTGTGAAACCTTTAGAATTTGAAAATGGAGGTACATGCAGCGTTTTCTATCGACCTGACTATATATACCTTATCCATTACAACAACAGTTCTTCAAGATACATGAATCAGATTCTGTATATATATGACCGGGACTACAACCTCATAGACAGTGTTAAATTCGATAAGATAAACAACAGAACAACAGCAGGAGGATTCATGTCAGATGCTGGTAACTATATTATATTTGCATCCAACTTTAAAGGCAAACCAGACTACTACATAGACAAATCCGAGATAGGGTCCGGTAATCTGATGTTCCATAAGATTGAGAACTGATAAATGCAAAGCTGACCAGATATAGGGTCAGCTCACAATTAACAGTTAAAAGCTCCTTGACAACAACAATATCGAGTTATACCATTAAACAGTAAAACAGTAAAGGAATAAATTGGGAAAAGACAGTTATATCGCTGACTAATAAATTATTAAGTAGGTAGATTATGAAAAT
>JBAZFL010000113.1:1390-5889 GCA_041653455.1 Clostridia bacterium | reverse complement strand
GCTCAGACCATTTGTTAGGAACTGATGGTTCTGGAATGGATTTAATGGTAAGGCTGATGTATGGCGGTAGAGTTTCTCTGACAATCGGATTTGTGGTTGTTTTAATTGAAATGCTGATAGGTATTATAATCGGAGGATTATCAGGTTATTTCGGTGGCTGGGTTGACACTATTCTTATGAGGATCGTGGAAATATTCAACTGTATACCGACAATGCCTATATATATCATTTTAGGAGCAGCACTGGATACTATGAAACTTGAACCGAGTGTCCGAATTTATCTTCTAATGATTATACTTGGTATTTTTGGATGGCCAGGTATAGCAAGAGTGGTAAGAGGTCAGATTCTATCATTGAGAGAACAGGAATTCATGGTAGCTAATGAAGCAACAGGGTTATCCGTTTCCAGAAGAATATTCAGACATCTTGTACCAAATGTCATTCCACAGCTTATAGTTTACGCTACGATGAGTCTTGGTGGAATTATACTTACAGAAGCAACACTTAGTTTCTTGAATCTGGGTGTTAAATATCCATATGCATCATGGGGTAATATTGTAAACTCAGTTAATGACAGTTATGTACTGCAGAATTACTGGTTTGTCTGGATACCTGCAGGCATGCTTATTCTTATCACTGTTCTTGGGTTTAACTTTGTCGGTGACGGACTTAGGGATGCATTTGATCCTAAGATGAAGAGATAGGTGAGAAAAATGAAACTTGGAAAAAAAGACGATAAGAAGATTAAAAGCATAAACTACCTTTCAGCTAAAGAATCCAGAGCTATTTCTAGAAGGAACAGAAGGATTACTGATGGACTCGAAAAAAAGAAAAACAGAAAGAATGTTCCTGTTGAAGAATACACTACAAAAATGAAGGATGCGAAAAATGTTCTGGAGATTGATAATCTTCACACATATTTTTTTACTGATCTTGGTACTGTAAAGGCTGTTGATGGCGCATCATTCAATGTTGAAAAGGGAAAGACTGTCGGTGTTGTCGGTGAATCCGGATGTGGAAAATCAGTTACAAGCTTATCTATAATGCAGCTTGTTCAACGTCCACAAGGTCAAACTGTTGAAGGAGAAATAAGATTTAATAATGGTGATGTAGCATATGACATAGCGAAAGCTCCTACTGAATTCATGCAAAAAATCAGAGGTAATATGATTTCTATGATATTCCAGGAGCCTATGACAAGCTTGAATCCAGTTTTCAGGATAGGAATGCAGGTTGATGAAGTAATTGCTCTTCATAACCCTGAAATGCAAAAGGAAGACATTGAGAAAAGAACTATAGAAATGCTTGATTTAGTCGGTATAGCGAATTCACAAGGTGTTTATAAAATGTATCCTCATGAATTATCAGGTGGTATGAGACAGAGAGTTATGATAGCTATGGCCTTAGCATGTAATCCCAGCCTCATAATTGCAGACGAACCGACAACTGCTCTTGATGTAACAATACAAGCACAGATACTTGACTTGCTTAGAACATTAAAAGATAAGATAAACAGCAGTATAATGCTCATCACTCACGATTTAGGAGTTATAGCGGAAATGGCTGATATGGTAGTAGTAATGTATGCTGGAAAAGTTGTTGAAAAAGGTACTGCTTCTGATATATTTAAAAATGCGAAGCATCCGTATACTATTGGCCTAATGGAAAGCAAACCAGTAGTTAATAAGGATGTAGAAAGGCTATATAGTATACCAGGTAAAGTTCCAAACCCTATTAATATGCCAAATTACTGTTACTTTAAGGATAGATGTGAAAAATGCATAGATGCATGTAATGGCGCATATCCAAGAGAAATCAAGCTTTCTGACACTCATTATGTAAGCTGCTATCTCTATAATGACGAGGAGGTAAAGAAGAATGGCTAATAATTTATTAAAGGAAAACAAATTTGAACCTTTAACGCCCGACAAGAAATTTCTACTCCAAGTCAATTCCTTAAGGACATATTATCCAATAAAGACCGGTGTATTTTCACGTATTACCGGGTATGTAAAAGCAGTTGACGGAGTTACATTCAATATTAAAAAAGGCCAGACAATGGGCTTAGTAGGCGAATCAGGATGTGGCAAAACAACTGTTGGCCGTACCATATTAAGACTGACTCCCTATACAGATGGTGAAGTATATTTTGGTGGGGAATCCATATTTGATAAGGATAAGAAGGAAATGATCCAAATGCGTCCGAAAATGCAGATCATATTCCAGGATCCGTATTCCAGCTTGTCTCCAAGACTTCCTGTAGGAGAAATTATAGGAGAAGCTGTAAGAGAACATAAACTTGTATCTGAGGACAATTTCGATGACTACATAACATCAATAATGAATTCCTGCGGTCTGCAAGCATATCATAAGGACAGATACCCTCATGAATTTTCGGGCGGACAGAGACAGAGAATATGTATAGCAAGAGCATTGGCTTTGAATCCACAGTTCGTCGTATGTGATGAACCAGTTTCAGCATTAGATGTTTCAATTCAAGCACAGATTATTAATCTTTTAATGGATCTTCAGGAAAAATATGGTCTTACCTTCCTGTTTATTTCCCATGATCTTTCAGTTGTTGAACATATATCAGACACCATAGGAGTTATGTACCTTGGATCACTTGTAGAAACTGGCTCTAAAAAAGATATTTTTAAAGATCCTCTTCATCCGTATACTCAAGCTCTGTTCAGTGCTATACCGGTACCTGATCCTGATTACAAAATGAAAAGGATAATACTTGAAGGAAGCATACCTTCACCTGCAAATCCTCCTTCAGGATGTAAATTCCATACAAGATGCAGACACTGCTTTGACAGATGCAAAGTTGAAGATCCGAAACCGAAAGATATGGGCAATGGTCATGTAGTATGCTGTCATCTTTACGACAAATAAAATGTTTAAGAAAAGAAAGTACGACGACGATGATGATAGGGTAATAGCTCCGATGAATATTGAAGGTATGCCCTGGTATCAGAAAGGCGTCAGACAACAGTATACGAATAATGGAAAAAGCCAGCCTTTAACTAGAAAGGAAACTCTTTCTGTTACACTATATGCTATTTTGGCTGGTGTTACAGTAGCAGTTATAATAGGTATTTTTGGATTTCTATTCATATTGTTCTGTATTCATGTCTGGTTCAGGTGATATTATGAAGTATTTTACTTGGATAGTGCTCATATTGTTTTTAGCTGCATTAGTATTTTTTGGAGTCCTTATAGGCTCAAGAGTAGACTTTTATCAGTATGAGAGGCATATAGTGTCATTTACTAGTAACGGCATTCAAAATGGCGCTACAGCGCGTTATGACGACAAAACAGTACTGATTAACAGTGCGAATTTTGAAGTAATGTGTAACAAGCTTTTCGTAATTCATGAAAGAGAAAAAGTACGCAAAATACCTCAGTATGATGTTAAGGATGTTATTGAAATCGAAATAGATGAAATGAATTATATAATAATCGTACCAGTAAAAAACAGTAAGGCAGTTTATCTTGAAACACATATAGAAGGCAATAAAAGGTATTTCTATATTTCTGATAAATACAGAGTATATGAAAGAGCTTTATTATATGTTCAGCCGGAAGGTTTTTACGGACCTAATACATTATTAGATAAACCTTGAAGAATAGATGAGAGGCATTGATCATGGATATACTTATAATTGGTATAGCAGGAGGAACTGGAAGCGGAAAAACAACTTTAACCAGTAGATTGAAGGAAAGATTCGGATATGATGTCAGTGTCATAAGTCATGATAATTATTACAAGTCGCAAGATGATATTCCTTTTGAAGAGAGAGTGAAAACAAATTACGATCACCCTGATTCATTTGAAACTGATTTACTGATTTCTCATCTTGAAATGCTTAAAGCAGGGAAAACCATCGAATGTCCTATATATTCTTTTACAGAACATACGCGAACAAAAAATACCCGCACAATAACGCCTACAAAAGTTATTATTGTTGAGGGTATACTTATATTTCAAAATCTGGAACTTTTAAATATGATGAATATAAGGATATATGTTGATACTGACCCTGATGTAAGGATATTAAGAAGGATTTTAAGAGATGTAAAAGAACGAGGCAGGAGTCTTGATTCTGTTGTAACCCAGTATTTATCCACTGTCAAACCGATGCATGAGCAATTTGTTGAACCATCTAAAAGAAATGCTGATATCATAGTCCTTGAGGGTGGATATAATCTGGTTGCTTTAGATATGATTATACAGAGAATACAAGGGCATGTAGAAAGCAAGGTATAAGGAAAATGAAAACAAAATATATTTACTCACAGAACGGACAGAAGCTTTATGAAGAGCAGGCAAGAAATCTGCCTATTATAGATTATCATTGCCATCTTAACCCTAAAGAAATTTATGAGGACAAACAATTTGAAAATATAGGGGTAATGTGGCTCGGAGCAGATCATTATAAATGGAGGCTTATGCGATCTTTCGGTATTGACGAGGAGTATATTACAGGAAAAGC
>JBAZFL010000113.1:0-1380 GCA_041653455.1 Clostridia bacterium | reverse complement strand
TTTTTCGCTTACTGCAAAACAATAGAAAATTCTCCAGGTAATCCGCTTTTTCATTGGTCAGCAATGGAACTCAAGAATTATTTTGACACAGATATTACTATATCAGCTGATAATGCACAAACAATATGGGATAAAGCAAATCAAGTCATAAAGGAAAAGGAACTCAGCCCAAGAAAGCTGATAACGTCTTCAAATGTTATTTATATCGCCACAACAGATGATATCACTGATGATTTGAAATACCATAAGCTTATAAAGCAAGATAAATCATTCAAAACGCAGGTCGCGCCTACATTCAGGACTGACAATGTGTTATTAATAACAAGACCAGATTACCCATTATATATTGAAACACTAAAAAGAATATCTCAAACAGATATACAAGATATAAAATCCTTATGTATAGCTATCTCAAAAAGGATGGATTATTTTATAGCAAATGGGTGCAGCCTTTCCGATGTAGGAATTCAATATACTGCATCTCCTGATTTTGATTATGATACTGCCGATAAAACTTTCAAATTAGCTCTTTTGAACAAAAAGATTGAAAAAGACGATTATGAGAACTTTCTTGGATATATGTTTGTATATCTTTCCTCTGAGTATAAAAAAAGAGGGATAACCCAACAGATACATACAGGTGTTTACAGAAACACTAATTCAAGGCTTTTTGATACTGTCGGACCGGATTGCGGCTGCGATATATCGTCAAATCCATTGGATGGCATAGCTTTTTCGAAAATTCTTAACGAAATGGATAAACAGGACAAACTTGCAAAGACTATAGTTTATATTTTAAATCCCGCATCATACTATCAAGCCTTAACAGCATGCGGTTCATTCAAAGATGTAATATTCGGAGCTGCTTGGTGGCATATGGATCATTATGAAGGAATAGTGGAGAATATTAAAAAAGTTGCTTCATTATCTTGTCTGGGATCCAGTCTTGGAATGCTGACTGACAGCCGCAGTTTTCTGTCTTATGCACGCCATGATTACTACAGAAGAATATTATGTTCAGTGGTAGGAGCTTGGGTGGATTCTGATGAGTACCCGATTGATTTGGCTGAAAAACTGATATATAATCTGTGTGTTGGAAATGCTATGAAAAGATTTGTCAGATAACTGCAGATCTGGCTTTCTAGGGAGGCTTCAATGAAAAAGAATGGTATATGGATTTTAGTTATAGTGCTGCTTATTGTATCAATTGGGGCAGCAAGCGGATATTGTGTAGGTGCAGCAATAAATAAGATAGCAGATAGTTTTAGTGCTCCTGCTGAGTCACCTGATGTACAAAGCGGAACATTCAGTATGTTTGCTAAAATGGGTATAAGCAACGACCAGCTTAGCAGTTATTCCTCAATTCAGGAAGCGATATTG
>JBAZFL010000112.1:0-5899 GCA_041653455.1 Clostridia bacterium | reverse complement strand
CTTAAGGTATCGAAATTTTTCAGAATATTTTTTTGAAAGTCATATAAAGCATATTTACGATTGTTCTTAATAAAAGAACCTGGTATAAAATCATATTTTTCACCAAGGTAATTTTTTAATCTATCAGCCAGTTGGTCTTTGAACACAATATTATTTGTGGAAAACCTGAATACTTTAAAGTCCATTGAGCTTAATATATTCTGTCTGTATAGCTGCTTTCCATATTTCAAATTACCAAGTATACATGGATGATGATATGTTACTCCATTTTCTTCAATGGCATAACTACCTGTCTTGGTTTCCAGTACATAATCGACAAATATATTCTTTTTATCTGCAACTGAAATCGAGTACTCTTTAGCAAGATAAGAGATTGCATCATTTCCGTAGACTGAAGTGAATATTTCTTCGAATTTTGCTTCCAAAGGAGTATTATCTATATGTTGTTTATCGAAATTACCACCAGAATCCGTTATTTCTATTGAACTGAGATCAACATTAAGCCAAAAGGCGATATCTTCTAATAGTGTTTTAATGCTATCAGTATGATTGAACCGATAGAGTCTATTATACTTACGCATCAAGTCATTCTGCACATCGCAATATTTTGAATAATCAAAAATATTATCTGTATCATCTGTTTTACATATATCATCATCAATAACGATACAAACATCGTTATATTCGAATACTAGGGAAATATGATTGTAATCATAGGAGTGTTTTTTTATAAACTTGAAACCTTTGGATATCAAGGTGCTTATCATTTTATTTCCCGTCTTCTACCCACTCAAGCAGCAGCTTTTTTTCAAATGCTCCGTTCTTTTTCTTTTTATTTTCTCTTATTTTATCAATTTCACTAAAGGATAAGTTTTTACATTTTATAATAGAGTTGAAAACCTCTAATATATCTCCAAGTTCAGAAACTTCATCCGATTCACAAAATTCATTTGTTTCTTCTATTAGTTTCTTTTTTAGTTCTTCATAATATTCAGAATCATTTAAAACTCTTGTAGAACACTGACTGTTATTATTCTGTATAATTTCAGGAATATTGTCTCGGACAAGTTTATTGTATGTTATCTTCACGATATGCTCCTTTAATAAAGATATAAATAGTATAGCATAGATCCATAAACTGCCTAAGATAAAGGTAAAAAAATCAGTATTGTATCAAAACATACTGATTTGTCTGTGGTGTAGGATTAAATGTACTGTTATTATCTATGTAGATGCCCCTTCATGTATTTCATTGATCAATTCCCCTACTTTTATTTCCAAAAATACCATACATGAAGTCCTGGCATCTTTTTAATAATTAAGATCCTTAGGGATATTGCGAAGTACAGCTTTTCCCAGTTCGACTGCATTAATGAAATCATCATATGCGCAATAACCGTAATGTGTATGAGCATATCTTACAGGGATACCGATTACTATTGTAGGTATTGCTCCTGCAACAAGGTGAATCTTTCCTCCGTCTGTTCCACCGCCAGCTCTAACTGCATCCTGGAATTGAATATTGTGCTCTTTCGCTATTCTTCTTACAAATGCTAGGAATTTAGGATTGGTTATCATACTTCCATCCCTGTGACGTAACTGTGGTCCCTTTTTAAGAGCTGCTTGTGTCTCATACTGGTTCGTGAATGTATCATCTGCAGGTGTGCCTTCATATACGATGGCTATATCCGGATTAACAGTTTTAACTGTCACTTCTGCTCCTCTTAATCCGACTTCCTCCTGTGTTGAAACAGTTCCTATAAGGTCCACATTAAGTTCTTCATTAGCTAAATCTTCCATAGTCGCTATTACAGCTGCTGCACCTATCCTGTCATCAAATGCTTTAGCGCACATAATACCGTTATTATTAATAGTGAAATCTACATCAGGGACTATCGGGGCTGCTACATCAATACCAAAATCATTAATGACTTCTTCTCTTGAGGTTGCGCCTACATCAATAAGCATATTCTCGATTTTCGGTGGGGCATCTTTCTGAGCTGCAGATAAAAAATGAGGAGGTACAGATGCGACAATTCCTTTTATATATACTCCGTCACGGTTTCTTATCCTGACTTTCTGTGCTGCAACGTTAGCATCCTGCCAGCCTCCGATAGGTATGAACTTTAAAAGCCCGTTACCGGTTATGAACTGTACCATGAAGCCTACTTCATCTGAATGCCCGTCAATCATTATAACCGGCCTGTTCTTTGTGTTCTGTTTCTTGTTAAGAAAGACATTGTTCATTGTATCAACTGTCATGTCTTCCGATACAGCATAATTTTTTATTACTTCGACTACTTCTTCTTCAAAACCTGATATACCATTGGCATTGGTCAGGTCCTTAATCATGTTTATGTACTTCATCTTACTTCCCTCTTTCTATAACAGCTTTCAAGGATTTCAGTTTTTCAATAAAATCCTCATATCCTCTATCGAGATACTCAAGATTGTGAATTGTGGTCTGGCCTTCTGCCATTAATCCTGCTATGACCATTGCTGCTGCAGCACGAAGGTCGGTAGGCGATACAGGAGCCCCAATCAATTTTGGAACACCTTTTATAATCGCAGACTCGCCGCTTAACTGTATATTCGCACCAAGTTTGTGAAGCTGTTCCACATACTGGAATCTGGTAGGGAAAACCCCTTCTGTTATTCTGCTCTCTCCATCTGCTATTGAAAGAAGTGTAGCAAATTGCGGATGCAGATCAGTAGGGAATCCTGGATAAGGCATTGTTTTAATATTCGTGCTCTTTACTCTTTTAATGTTTGCTTTAACTGTAATGGAATCATCCATTGTCTCAACTATGACACCCATTTCTGTCAGTTTTGTTGAAAGGGAATCCATGTGTTCCGGCATTACGTTATGTAAGGTAATTGTACCTCTTGTTGCGGCTGCGGCTATCATTAAGGTGCCTGCTTCAATCATGTCCGGGCATATTGAGTAGGATTTTCCTCCTAATAGTTCTTTAACACCCTTAATTCTGATTGTATTTGTTCCTGCGCCTTTTATGTCTGCACCCATAATATTTAAAAAGTTAGCAACATCGACCACATGCGGCTCCCTATTAGCATTCTCTATTGTCGTCATACCTTCAGCAAGAGTTGCTGTAAGTATGGAGTTAATAGTAGCTCCAACAGAATAGTTGTCAAAATATATGTTATTACCAATGAGTTTTTTTGCTTTGGCAGTTATATAACCGCCAGTTGTCTCAATTGTTGCTCCTAGAGTTTCAAATGCATAAACATGCTGATCAATCGGTCTGGGAGCGAAATTGCATCCGCCAGGGAAAACAACTTTTGCCTGCTTAAGTCTTCCTAGGAGTGCTCCGACGAAATAGTAAGAACCTCTCAGTGTGCTCAGGTCCGTGTTGTCACATACATATGACTTAATATCTGCTGCATCTATTTCCACTGTTTTTTCTGCTGTCCATTTCACAGATGCGCCAATTTGTGAGAGCGTGTCAAGAAGAACCTGTATGTCGGTTATCTTTGGCATATTTTCCAGTGTAACCTTACCTTTGATCATAGCTGAAGCGCATATTATTGCTACAGCCGCGTTCTTTGAACCACCTACAATTACATTGCCTTCCAGTTTTTTGCCGCCTCTGACAATAATTCTATCTTCTGTACTCAATTAAGTGTCTCCAATCATACTTCAATATTAATATGATACATATTTTTACCAAAATATTCAATCCTTTTATAATTTTCAGTGCGTTCATAACATTTTCACCTTTTCATCACATTAGAGGGTTAATATGTGTATACCACAAACCTAAAAAGGCCCCCGCTTTTTTAGACAAAAGACTGTTTATCTACCCCAAACAGTCTTTTTTTTATGTAAAAGTAAAATATAAAAAAAAGATTAAATTCACATTTGTTTCACACAATATTAATATTGAGTTCACATAACATGATTAATATATACATATAACCACTACCCCCTAGAGATTATATTTCCCCCTGAAGAGATTGCGAAAGCAGTCTCTTTCTCTGTTCGCTGATATATAATGCAGAAAAAGTTATGTCTTACTTCATCATTTTTAAAATACCATTGTAATACTTTATTATTGTGCTAAAATAGTGCCTGATGTACGCAGAGGGGGCGCTTAAACAGTGATATTCACTGAGAATACATAATATAGTTCAATCTTAAAGCAATAAAAAATAAATGTTAAATATATATAATGCAGTAACAATATGAAATTATTGATAAGACTTATGGTAATGCAGTTTTTGAGAATATGCCTTTCAAGGATTGCTTAATTTCATGTAATCATGTGTTAGCAGTAAAAAAAATAAATACAAAATCATCAGTAAAAGGCTGTAGATGAAACTTAAGAGGGAAGAAGGAGTTAGTCGTGAATAAATTAAAACCAAAGCTGTTTTCGGTAATGAAGCAGTACACAAGAAAGCAATTCTTTAAAGATGTGATTGCAGGGATAATAGTAGCAATTATTGCATTGCCTTTATCCATTGCATTAGCGCTTGCTTCAGGGGTCAGCCCGGAAAGAGGCATATATACCGCTATTGTGGCGGGTTTTGTAGTATCTTTTTTAGGTGGCAGCCGAGTTCAGATTACCGGTCCTACCGCTGCTTTTGCAACTATTGTTGCGGGTATTGTCGCACGAAACGGTATGGATGGATTGGTTCTTGCCACTTTAATGGCAGGAATTATCTTAGTGATTATGGGGCTTTTGCGGTTTGGAAGCCTTCTCAAATATATACCTAAAACTATTACCACCGGTTTTACAGCTGGAATCGCTGTTACAATTATCATAGGCCAGTTCAAGGATTTTTTAGGGCTTACATTTCACTCTGCTCCAGTAGAGACAATAGAAAAACTGCTTGCCTGTTTTGAAAGTGCAGGAACATTCAATTGGCAGGCGGCTTTAGTTGGTGTAATCTGTCTGGCTATTTTAATATTCTGGCCAAAAATTTCAGGCAAAATACCAGGTTCGCTTATAGCAGTTCTTGTAGGAAGCATAATGGTAAAGGTCTTTGACATGGATGTTAACACTATTGGGTCACTGTATGAAATATCTAACAAGCTGCCTGTCTTGTCTTTGCCTGCTATTTCTTTTTCTTCCATCGGGTCCCTTCTGCCAGATGCGATTACAATAGCTATCCTTGCAGGAGTGGAGTCGTTGCTGTCCTGTGTGGTTTCTGACGGTATGATCGGAAGCCGGCATCGCTCAAATATGGAGCTTGTAGCACAAGGTGCAGGCAATGTTGCTTCTGCCCTGTTCGGTGGAATTCCTGCTACAGGCGCGATAGCCCGTACTGCTGCAAATGCGAAAAATGGTGGTCGCACTCCTGTTGCCGGCATGGTCCATTCTGTGGTTCTTGTTTTAGTTCTGGTTTTACTAATGCCATATGCGGCCATGATCCCTATGCCTGCAATTGCAGCTATTCTGTTCATTGTGGCATACAACATGAGCGAGTGGCGTGAAGTTGTCCATATGGTAAAAAAAGCACCTAAGAGCGATATTCTCGTTCTTCTAGTCACGTTTATTCTTACTGTGGTATTTGACTTGGTTATTGCTATTGAAGCTGGCATAGTTATATCAGCATTTCTGTTCATGAAACGTATGGCAGATGAGACGCGTATTAAAAGCTGGAAATATGCAGACAATGAACATGAGGAAATAGAAAATGACAAAGATGCTATCGCATTGAAAGCTGTTCCAAAACATACCATGGTTTATGAGATTAATGGGCCTTTATTCTTTGCGGCTACTGAACAGTTTATGAACATTACCACCGATCCGAAACTGTGCTCTATAATTTTACGTATGCGTAGTGTTCCTGCTATGGATATTACAGCACTTGATTCTTTGAAAAAAGTACATGACCGCTGCTTGAAAAATAACATTACCCTAATATTTTCCCATGT
>JBAZFL010000111.1:0-5906 GCA_041653455.1 Clostridia bacterium | reverse complement strand
TGTTTATAACGGGGATATAATATATGCGCTTGGAACTTCAGAAATTTTACTTCGTGCTGGCAACGCTGAAGTTATAGGAAATGCAAATAATGAAGGATTAAGTGATACCACCACAGGAGAGAATCTGGCTCCTGGCACATCAATAAGCAAGAATCACTTCGTAATAATACCTAGAGGAGACGGAAGGGGAGTTAAAATTACATCAGGAGAATGTTTTATCATGTACAGAGGCTCCTTCTCATATGTGCCTGCAGATGGAAATTAAAAGTTTTATGCCTGTAAAGATAATATTCGGGAAAGACTGCGTCTTAAATAACAAGGATGTATTTAAGAGCACAGGCAGATTCCCGTTAATAGTCACAGGGAAAAGCGGCGCTAAGAAAAGCGGAGCATTTGATGATGTAATGAACTGTTTAAATGGCGGACCATATTTGCTGTATGACAGGATTGAAGAAAATCCTAAGGTATCTACAGTAGAAGATGCTGCAATGATGAGTAAGAAATTTAATTGCGACTATATTATAGCAATAGGCGGAGGTTCAGCACTTGATGCAGCAAAAGCTATAGCGGTATTAGCTGTAAATAATATGAGCGGTATGGAACTTTTTACCAAGAGAACAGAAAAAGCTCTGCCTATTATAGCTATACCGACAACAAGCGGTACAGGCAGCGAGGTTACACCTTATTCCATACTTACAGTTGATGATTGGCAGACAAAAAAAAGTTTTGCATCTGACTATATATATCCAAAATATGCATTGCTTGATCCACAGTATACATATAGCCTTTCTGCTGATTACACAATATCTACTGCTTTTGATGCTGCAAGCCACCTTTTTGAAAGCTATTTTTCATTAAAGAGCACAAGCTTTTCACAGATGTATTCAGTTGAAGGCATTCATTATTTTTCCAAAGCGGTTAATGCGATACAAAGCAGGCAGTTTGATGAAAAGAGCAGGAATGATCTTATGTATGCTTCAATGCTTGGAGGCATAGCGATATCCCACACAGGAACAACTGCTATGCACGCGCTTGGATACTCAATGACATATTTTCATAAGATGCCTCATGGGTTTTCCAATCTCTACTTTGTTAAGCCGTATTTCCAGCACATGATGAAATATGAAAAAGATAAAACAGTTCTCATCATCGAGAAACTTGGTTTTTCTGATATATACACGATGTGTGACTTTTTTCTTGGCAATATGCAAAGACCGAAACTTAATGAAGACCAGTGCAGGAAGTATGCATCGTTGGCAATGATGCAGTCTAGTATAAAAGCTACTCCCGGAAATCTGACCGAAGAGGATATAGCAGGAATGTACAAAGAGGCGGGCGGTCTATGATTACCTATTATCATGTACTAAACGATAAAGCAAAAGATGCAGTATCTTTTGGTATGAAGCTATCTGAATATGGTGATTCGTTTATAAAAACCGGTAACGGGCCTAAAACCGTTATTGTCTCATATCTTTGCCCTGCAGATGATATAAAAAGGCACAACATACCTGGATACACATGCCTTTGTATTGACATACCTATTGAAAAAACTTATGTAATAGAAGGAGCTTATCTGGAAATGGAAAATTCCAATGCTCTGGCCGTTTCTCTTATGAAAGCTTCTGAATACAGGCTGGGAATATACAGAAAGCCTCTTGTTCTCATTACTACTACCGTTTTTTCTGAAAATATTAAGGTACTTGGGAAGTTCATGGATGTACCTATAATTGTTAATGATTCTGAAGAACTCTATCTGAAAAGCGCTATGGAGGAACTGGAAAACAGTGACAGCCATTATTATGAAAAAGCCTTATGCGGTTATCTATCAGTTTCGGAAGATGCTCGAAAGCTTAGTGAGAAGAACGGTTATGTAGAGTATCTCTTAAATAAAAAGAAATATATAGTCAGAAAGCCAGGCAAGTAAGAATGCAGGAAACGGAATATATTAAACTTCCATGCGTTAATTCCACCAATACATATGCAAAAGAGAATGCAAAGTATTTCGATAAGGAAATTACAGTAATACAGACTGATATTCAGAATCAGGGCAGGGGGCGCTGTGACAGGACATTCATTTCGAATAATAGCGAAGGCGCATGGTTCTCTGTAGCTATCAAACCTGAAAAGAACACCATATCCCCAAAAGCTGTTTTGCTTATGCCCATTATTGGTGCAGCAGCGGCTGCATCTGCGATAGAGTCTGTTTATGGCATAAAACCTGGCATAAAATGGCCTAATGACATATTGATTAACAGTAAGAAAGCATGTGGCATATTATGTGAAAGCAGGATTATGCAAAATGATGTTTTTCTGATTGTAATAGGCATAGGGTTGAATTTGAATCAGAAAAAAATGCATTCGGATATATCAGATATTGCTACTTCTTTGCTTATTGAAACAGGAGTAGAAGCCTCTATTGACTATATAATACAAAATATATGTGGAAATGTTACCTGTCTTTATGATAAAATTAAGCATGGGGAAACAGCCTATATCATAGATAAGTGGAACGAATACTCTTTAATGAATAACGCGGTCATAACCTATACAAAAGAGCAATCATCATATACCGCGCTTTCAAAAGGAATAAATATTGATGGAAGACTTATAGTAGAACAGGACGGATTGATAATATACCTTGACTCCAGTGAGGTAAGGTTAAAAATACAAGGAGTGTGAGATGACCGATAACCAGAATGCTGCTTCATCAAATGATAGAAATCAGCAGAAACCAAGAAAAAAGAACAATAACTACTACAGGAAGAAAAAGAACTATTCTTATAACAAACAGTATAGCAATCAGCCAAAAGATACAACTGCTGAATGTGTTTGTCCTGAACCTGCTGTAGTAGAAAAATCCGAAGATTCGGACAGTAAAAAGGTTTTTCAGAATAAAGGGTATAATAACTATAAACGGTACAATAAGGAAAGAAGAATAAGCCGTGAAGCAGTGGAAACAACTGATGACATTAAAAAGGACATTCTCAGGATTGAAAAAGAAATACGTCTCGAGATAGAAGAGATAAAGATGATAAGGGTGTAAGTTATGCTTTTAGCTATTGATGTCGGAAACACGAATATTGTGATGGGTGTCCATAATGGCAGTTCCTATACTGATGTATGGCGTCTCACTACGAATAAGGAAAGGACTGCAGACGAGTTCGGTGCATTCTATATTAATATGTTCAATGCAGCGGGATTAAAGCTTTCCATGGTGGACTCTATTATCCTTTCTTCTGTTGTTCCCGGAATCATGTATACGCTGACACATAGTCTGGAAAAATATTTCAACCTTACTCCTATGTTGGTTGAGCAGGGAATTAAAACAGGATTAAATATAAAGATAGATAATCCTAAAGAACTTGGAGCAGATATAATCGTTAATCTTGTTTCGGCATATGAGACATATAAAGGACCTGCAATTGTAATTGATTTCGGTACTGCAACAACTTTCAGCTGTGTGACCAAGGATTTCGAATGCCCAGGCGTGGTAATCTGTTCAGGAGTTAAGCTTACAGCGGAAGCCTTATATAAAAGAGCTGCAAAACTACCAAATATAGATATAATAATGCCACCGAAAGTCATAGGTAAGAATACTATAAATTCTATGCAGTCAGGAATAATATACGGATACTTAGGCCAGGTCGCAAACATCGTAAAGCATATGAAGAAGGAGCTTGTCGAGGATTATAACCAGAAGTATGAGGAAATAAAGGTAATAGCCACAGGAGGTCTTCTGAATCTTATTGCCAAGAAAAGTGATCAGATCGATTATGTAGACAGCATGCTTACTCTTAACGGGCTTAAGCTGGTTTATGATAAGAATAAACCAAAGACAGAAGGAAGGGCTTAACGTATTTATGACAAAAGGTATTATTATTTCTTTCGAAGGTACAGATGGTTCTGGTAAGACGACACAGATAAAGGCGCTGAGTGAATACCTTGCCAGAAAAGGTTATGAGTCTGCAGCACTCCGTGAACCTGGAGGAACAAAAATAGGAGAGGAAGTCCGGTCCATACTGCTGAATAAGGATAACACTGAAATGGCCTCTCTGACAGAAATGCTTTTATACGCAGCTTCAAGAGCTCAGATGATGGAAGAGAAGGTGGAGCCTCTGTTAAAGCAAGGACGGGTAGTAATATTAGACAGATTTTTCGATTCAAGCCTTGCATATCAGGCTTTTGGAAGGGATCTGGATTTTGATGCAGTGTTATCCATAAATCTGGCCGCGATAAAGAATATTATCCCGAAGATTACATTCTTTATTGATATCACTCCTGAGCAGTCGCTGAAGAGAAGGCAGAGCGCTTCTGAGACAGACAGGCTGGAAAACGAAGATATGTCTTTTCATTACAAGGTATACGAAGGGTATAAAAAGCTCTTGGAAAAGTTTCCAGACAGGATTGTCAGGATTGACGGAACCAATGAAGCTTATAAAATAACAGAAGAGATAGTTGCATATGTAGATAAGATTTTGAAGGAGGATTAGATGAAGCTTATATTCGCAATAGTAAACGATGAAGATGAACTTGACGTAATGAGAGGCTTAAGCCAGGAAGGTTACGGTGTTACTAAACTTTGTTCTACAGGCGGATTCTTAAAATCCGGAAATACGACTTTGCTTATAGGCGTTGATGACGAAAAAATGGATCATGCGATTGAAATCATCAAAACAAAATCCAAAAGCAGAAAGAAGATAGTTAACTCTTCAATGATCGGTTCGTCACAGGGAGCCGTGCTGACTGGATATCCAATTGAAATAACTATGGGTGGAGCGACAATTTTTGTAACTGATGTCATAAAATACATCAAGGAATGAAATGACGGATTTTGACGATATCAAAGGAAGAAGGCCTTTAAAAGATCAATTATCAAAACTGATTTCAAAGGGCAGGATAAGTCATGGGTATATATTCGAAGGTCCCATAGGTTCAGGTAAGAAGCTCATAGCGGAGGCTTTCTCTGAACTTCTTTTTTGCAGTGATCCAGACAGGCTTATTCCATGTAAAAAGTGTAATGGCTGTATAGGGTACAAGGAGAAGTATGTTTTAAAAAGCGACAAGGCTATTTCTGTTGATGATATAAGGACTCTCATTGCAGACACACAGCTTATGCCTCTTCACAACAGATGTAAGATATATATTATACATAATGCAGACACAATGACAGACCAGGCGCAGAATGCTTTTCTGAAGACGCTTGAAGATCCTCCTTCATATGCATATTTCATTATGACTGTGACTAATTCCGAGCAGATGATAGATACAATAAGATCAAGATGCATAATCCTGTATACCGGAGTCAATACAAAGCAGGAGGTTCTGGAGTATTTAGAAGAAAGGCATCCCGATACCGATATGCAGTACATATATTCTGCTGCATGTTTTTCTGAAGGCTGTATAGGAAAAGCAGATTCACTTATATCAGATGAGACTTTTAAAAAAAACAGAAGAACTGCAATAGAATATTTTAATAGTGCAAAAACTGACCTGACAGACAAGGACTCGAAAACAGATATAATGGTTTTTCTGGAAATAATGCAGAGCATGCTCAGAGATATGATCATATTCAAGCAGACAGATGAAACTGCAAACTTGATTAATGCCGACATTTCGGATATTATAAAAAGAACAGCAGCTAAAAACAGCAGTGAAAATCTGCTAAATGCATATAGCTCGGTTATAAAAACTGCTGAATACATAAAAGATAACGTATCTGTAAGCATTGCAATAGGTACTATGAATATTGAATTGATGGAGGAAATAAACATATGACAACAGTTGTTGGAGTAAAGTTCAGACAGTCAAATAAAATATACAGCTTCGCTCCGGGTAACTGGAAGCTTGATATAAATGATAAAGTAATAGTGGAGACAGTCAGAGGAACTGAGATGGGGACTGTCGCA
>JBAZFL010000110.1:0-5955 GCA_041653455.1 Clostridia bacterium | reverse complement strand
GATCTCACTGGCAACAGATATATCAAATCCATCTTCCCTAGGCATTCCGTTGGATTTTCCTCCAAGCCCGTCGATTGTATATCTCAATTGCCTGTCGTTCATATCCAGACATCTTTTCCATGTTATACGCCGAGGATCTATCTTAAGTTCATTACCTTGATAGATATGATTATCTATAAGGGCAGCCATAAGATTGTTTGCAGCTGTAACAGCATGTATGTCTCCAGTAAAATGAAGGTTTATGTCCTCCATAGGTATTACCTGTGCATAACCTCCTCCAGCTGCTCCCCCTTTTACACCGAATACAGGACCTAATGAGGGTTCTCTAAGAGCAAGCATGGATTTTTTGCCTATTCTTCTTAACCCATCTGCAAGACCTATACTTGTCGTGGTTTTTCCTTCACCTGCAGGTGTAGGTGTGATAGCTGTAACAAGTACCAGTTTACCCTCTTTGTTTTTCCCATCAAGAGCGCTGCTTTTGATTTTCGCTTTAAACTCACCGTATAACTCAAGATCTCCTGCATTTATTCCTATAGAATCTGCAATTTGTGTAATTGGTTTTATTATTGCACTTTGAGCAATTTCGATATCAGTCAGCATTTGACACCTTCCTTTTCTTTGATAATTGACATATATTAATTATACATCAAATGACATCCTAGTCACTCACAATGTGTCGAATTCATCTTTGAAAACATCAATGCTCATAGTTATCTTCTGGGGTAATTTCTTAATCATATATAGATATACCTTAGTTAAATTCTCGGAAAATTCTCTTGTCTGTTTATGCTTGACAATAATCCTTACCCTGTACCTGTCATTAAGTTTACCTATCTGCGGTTTTGATGGCGAGTATACGGTCATTGAAGTTTTATTTAGAAGATTGTATGCCATGTCTGCATATTCTTCACTTAGATGCTGCTGTATTGAAGAGAATATAATAAATGCCATGTTCGTGTAAGGAGGGAAATCCAGTACTTTTCTTATTCGAAGTTCAGAAGAGTAAAATGATGCATAATCCTGTTCTATTGCGCTTGCCATTAAAGGCGAATCCACATTATATGCCTGGATAATGGCTCTTCCTTTAAGGTCAGATCTTCCTGCCCTGCCAGCTGACTGCGTTATAAGCTGATAAGCATTCTCGTTAGATTCATAAAATGCTCCTGCACCCAGCGCGTCTGCGCTTAATATCCCCACCAGCGTGACTAAAGGATAATCATGTCCTTTAGCAATCATCTGGGTACCTATCAGTATATCAATTTTTTCTTTTTCGAAACGTTCCAGAATATCTTTGTGGGAATTCTTCATTCCAGTAGTATCTAAATCCATTCTGATTATTGAGGCTTGCGGAAACATCTCATGAAGCTGCGCTTCACACTTCTCGGTTCCTGCTCCGCATTCCATCATGGCATTTTCATGACAATCCGGGCATGTATCGGATTTTCTCTGCATATGGCCGCAGTAATGGCATACAAGATAATTCCTTCCCTTATGGTATGTTAAAGGCACATCACAATGCTCACATTTTACTATTGACTTGCATGCTGTGCACAACTGCATTGATGAATACCCTCTTTTATTAAGAAAAAGTACAGTCTGCTCTTTATTATCCAGATTCCTGCTTATCTCATTTAGCAGCGTTGTACTGAATACCGACATTTTGCCATTTACCGCATCTTCTCTCATATCCACTAATGAAACAGATGGGAGCTTCCCAGCCGCTCTGCTTGACATAGCAAGCACATGGCCTATTTTTTCAAATGCGCTGTATGTTGTAATTTTAGGTGTGGCAGACCCTAGTACCAAAACAGCATTTTCCATCTGAGCTCTTCTGTCAGCCACAAAATTCGTATGGTATTTGGGAGTGCTTTCGGAAATATATGAACTGTCATGCTCTTCATCAATTATAATAAGGCCAAGCTTGTCAAATGGCGCAAATATACAGCTTCTCGTACCTAAAGCTATTTTTACTTCTCCTCTTTTAATCTTCATCCATGCATTGTATCTCTCCTTCATGGACAGACGGCTGTGCATTACTTCAAGATTATTCCCGAACCTTTGTGTGAAACGTTTCACCATCATTGGCGTAAGAGCAATTTCCGGAACAAGCACGATTACATTCTTACCTTTGTTTATAACTTTTTCCGACAGATTCAAATATACTTCCGTTTTCCCGCTACCTGTTATTCCATGAATAAGGTATCTGTCATATATTCCATTGTCAATAGACATATTAATCGTATTAGTTACAGTTTCCTGTTCCAGCGTGGGTATCTTGTCGCTCGGAACAGCTTCATCTGGTTCTTGAATAGCTAAATCTTGTTTTTTGGGCTTATCAAATATTTCAATATATCCTTTTTTCTGTAAAGTTGAAAGAACATTCTTAGAAATACTTTCATAGCATGCAAAATCATTAACAGTAATATCTTCATAACTAGAAAGCAGTTCCAGCACCCTTATATGTTTTTCATTTTTTATGCTGTCCTTAAAAACAAGTTCTAAAAGTTCGTCCGGTGTTATGTTCAATCTTGCCGCTTTTTCGAACTTCTTTTTCATGTTACGGATGCCTTGCTCGACAATCCTGATCTTGTTTCTTTTAAGTTGCTCATTAAGTTCAGCTATACCGCCTTCAAGAGATTTCAGATATGCCTGAAAAAGAGTCAGTGTCCCATCTTCCTGCAGTACAAGCTTTTCTATGGATATTTTTAGTCCCAAAGGAACCATAGCATTTAAGACCTGTCCGTATGTGCAGAAATATTCATCCCTTATCTGCTTTGCGAGTATGAACATGTTCTTCGATAAAACCGCCTCATCATCCAATATCTCAATAACATATTTCATTTTAATATTTTTGAGTTTCTCTGAATAAGGAACATAATTCAAAAAGTATGCTACTTTTTGCGTGTCTGCTCTGCCAAAGGGTACCAGCACCCGCATGCCAGTATCAAGATACAAAGACACTCCTTCAGGTACAAGGTAGTTATATATCTTGTCATATGTTCTTGTTGTATTATCAAGTATTACGGCAGCTACCGTCTTACATTCCATCAAATCCTAGTACGCAACAGCCCAGACAACCATATGTTTAGCAGGTTTTCCACAGCATACGCATTTATCAGACAGGTCCTCTTGTGCGAATGGAATACATCTTGATGAAACTCCGGCTTCTTCTTTAAGCTGTATTTCACACTTTTCATCTCCGCACCACATGGCTTTCACGAATCCGCCTTTTGCCTGGATTATATCCTTCAATTCCTCTACAGTATATGCTGTGAATGTATTGTTTTCCAGATTATCTTTTGCCTCTTTAAACATATTCTTCTGTATATCATTCAGAAGATCATTAACTGATATTTCGATATCTGAAAGATTAAGGGAGAGTTTCTCCTTTGTATCTCTTCTTGCCGCAAGGCATTGTCCGTTCTGAATATCTCTAGGTCCTATTTCCAGCCTTAAAGGTATGCCTTTCATCTCATATTCAGCAAACTTCCATCCTGGAGACTGTTCTGAAGCATCTATTGCTGCTCTGATTCCTGACTGTTTAAGTCTTTCAAGCAGTTCATTTGCTGCATCAAGCACGCCTTCTTTGTGCTGAGCTACTGGTATAACCATAACCTGGACAGGTGCTACCATGGGTGGAAGCTTCAATCCGGAATCATCTCCATGCGTCATTATTATTCCACCAATAATTCTCGTGGACATTCCCCATGATGTCTGATACGGGTTCTTCAATGTATTATCCTTGTCAGTGAACTTTATATCAAATGCTTTTGCGAAACCGTCTCCAAAATAGTGACTGGTACCGCTCTGAAGAGCCTTTTTATCATGCATCATGCATTCTATGGTATATGTTTCTTCTGCTCCTGCAAATTTCTCTTTATCAGTTTTCTGTCCTTTAACGACTGGCATCGCAAGATAATCCTCTGCAAAATTCGCATATATCTGCAGCATCTGCTGAGTCTCCTGCCTTGCTTCTTCTACTGTTGAATGTATTGTATGGCCTTCCTGCCATAAAAATTCTCTGTGTCTTAGAAATGGCCTTGTAGCCTTTTCCCAGCGGACAACTGAACACCACTGGTTATATTTCTTTGGCAGATCCCTCCATGACTTTATAATGTTTTTATAATGGTCACAGAAAAGTGTTTCAGAAGTAGGTCTTACACAAATTCTTTCTGTAAGCTCCTCGGAGCCTCCCATGGTAACCCATGCGACTTCAGGTGCAAAGCCTTCCACGTGATCTTTTTCCTTCTGCAAAAGTGATTCTGGTATGAACATGGGCATATATACATTTTCATGGCCTGTTTTTTTAAACATGTCATCAAGTATTCTTTGTATGTTCTCCCATAATGCATATGCATATGGTCTTAGTATAACGCATCCTTTTACTTGCGAATAATCAATAAGTTCCGCTTTTTTTACAACGTCAGTATACCACTTGGCAAAATCCTCTTCCCTTTTGGTAATCTGCTCAACATCCTTTTTTTCCTGTGCCATAAACTATATCTCCTGTTTTTTTTGTTTTTCTTTAACCATATTTATTTCTTTCGTAAAAGTATCCATATCATCAAAATCCTTATACACCGAGGCAAACCTCACATAAGCCACATAATCTATATCTATAAGGTGCTCAAGGACTTTATCGCCTATCTCTCTGGAAGTTACTTCCCTTAAGTGACGCTTATGAAAATCCAGCTCAATAGCGTTCACTACATTCTCCAGCATAGTAATGGAAACCGGACGTTTGGCGCATGCTATCATAAGCCTGTTCAAAAGTTTAGCTTTATCAAAATTCTGTCTTGACTGGTCCTTTTTCACTACAATTATAGGTTTTCTCTCAATATTTTCATATGTTGTAAAACGTTCCTTGCATTTTAAACATTCGCGTCTTCTTCTTATAGCATAACCTTCTTCTGAAGGCCTGGAGTCTATAACCTTGTCTTCCTCGTGACCGCAGTTAGGGCATTTCATTTCATACATCTCCTTTCATGCAAATATACATATGTCAGTACTTCATATCTCTTCAAATTATATTCCATAAAGATACTTATCGCAATGCACAAGGCTTTTTGTATAAAAATGTTACTTTATTTCACTTTTATAAGTTTTGCAAACTCCATAACAAGCCTTTTTATACCTGCCATATCAAAATTCACTTCTACTATATCCATTCCGTTATCGTCATACAGGTCCTTTATAAATCCTTCCCCGTATTTTTTATGCATTACCCTGTCACCTATGTTGTAATCTTCCTTATTCATCGGTGCTTCAGTTGCGATCGATAATCCTGGGATATCTAAAGGCTTACCGCCTCTTGTTATAGATACCGGTTTGTTTTGTGTAAACATCCTTTCAAACGAGAAATTACCCTGTTCGCTGATTCTATTGCTTTTTCTGCCTCCGTCAATCAGTTCTCCTGGAATTTCTTTTAAAAATCTTGATTGGTCGCATGGTTGGGTTTTTCCGAACTTTGTTCTCTCTTCAGCATGTATACAGTAAAGAATATCCATTGCTCTTGTAATTCCAACATAACAGAGTCGTCTTTCCTCTTCTACGCTTTCCGCACTCTCGCTCATGGACATATTCGATGGGAATAAACCCTCTTCCATACCGACAAGGAAAACTACCTTGAACTCAAGTCCTTTTGCAGAATGTAAAGTCATTATTGAAATATAGTCATCTGAACCTTCTTCTTTATCCGCATCGGTCGCAAGAGTGACATTTTCTAAAAATGAAGCTAAAGTCAGCAACTCTCCATAATCCTCTTCATGTGATTGTTTCATTGTAACGATGGCGCTTTTAAGTTCCTTTATATTTTCAACTCTTTCCTTGCCAAGATTTGCATCCTCTAATACATAATACTCATCTATAGCGGTAAGCTTCAGTATATTGTCATAAAGTTCCTCCAGCCTTCCTGGGATATCATATTCCTTCAGCTGTTCGATAATATCACTGAAA
>JBAZFL010000109.1:0-5977 GCA_041653455.1 Clostridia bacterium | reverse complement strand
ACGGCGTCGATATCTCTACGGTCAAGAAGTTCCTTGTAATCCAGAGCTACAAAAGGTCTCTTATTTGTTTTTTTCATAACATCATCAGCCGCTTTGTTGGCTCTGTCTTCGTAAACATCACAAACAGCAGTTACATTAACATCATTCATGGATTCCAGGACAATATTTAGTAGTCCGCTCCCTCTTTTGCTCAATCCCACAAATGCGAGATTCACTGTCTTTTTGGGTTCTTTGTTCATATAAATACCTCCGGAATAATCTAGTAATTTTAGTGGGTACAGTATAAGTACACACCATGACATTATAGCATAATACCCATTACATGAAACCACTTCGTATTTATTATTTAACTCTACTAAAGATTGATATATAATAACAGATGAAGTAAGGTAAATATTAGTAAACGAATTAATACTTGCTGTAAAAATAATTAATGAGGTGATTATGAATTCCAGAGAAAGACTAATGACAGTATTAAATGGTGAGATACCTGACCATGTTCCGGTTTCACCGGATATTTCGCAGATGATACCTATCCGCAGGACCGGACTGCCATATTGGGACATATATTTATATCAGAGAATACCTAAATGGAAAGCATATATAGACAGTGTGAAATATTTCGGATTCGATTCCCTTATGGATGGATTCGCAAACATACAATTTGAAGAGCTGGGTGAATTTGATAACACATGGACAGAAGCGATTGTTCACAAAGATGAACTTAAAATAGTGACTCAGAAATACCGTATCGAGAAAAATGAGAAGATATGGGAACCGCTTGTAAGTGTTTATCACAGAAGTAATCCGCCATCATGGGATGTTCATCCGCATTTAGTCAAGCTTCCTCTTATACCTGACAGATACGAACCTGTAGAGGATGTTTCAAAATGGCCCACTGGGGAAGCCTTATTAAAATGGGTAAAAGAAGAAATGGGTGATCATGGGCTCGTTGGGATAACCTGCGGGACATCCATAGTATTAAAGAATTCTGAAATGGTTTATGACTTTTATGATAATCCCAATAAGTACTATGAGAAAAGAGATCAATTGATAGAGTATTATGAAAAAAGACTTCACAAATTAATGTCTTTAGAATACAAGCCTGATTTCATCGGAACAGGAGGTTCTGGCTCCTTGATATTCCAGACTCCTGATATTTTCAGAGAACTTGCTCTGCCTATAGTAAAAAGTGTTGCGAAACTTTGCAAGCAGTATAATATTCCTTCTCATGTCCATTCATGCGGTCCTGAAACTGCTCTTGTTAAAATACTTTCTGAAGAAACCGACCTAACAGTTATTGACCCTCTTGAAGTCCCACCAATGGGTGATTGTGACCTCAAGGAATTAAAGAGGTTATATGGTGACAAGATAGTATTGAAGGGAAACCTTCATACAACTGATGTGATGTTAAGAGGTTCCGTACAGGATGTAATAGATGCATGCAAAAGAGCTATAGACGATGCTGCTGAGGGTGGAAAATTTATATTATCGACAGGAGACCAGTGCGGGAGAGATACTCCTGATGAAAATCTATTTGCAATGATAGAAACTGCCAAAACATACGGCAGATACTAAATATATTACATTTAAGCGGGGGCAGAAAATGAGAACAATAAACAAACAGAGAATTATTATAGTATTATCAGTTATTTTAATAACAGCAATGCTTATGACTTCATGCGTGAAGCCTCCTGTGCCAAGCGTGCAGCCTTCACCATCACCGTCACCGACAACTACAGAAGTGGAAACTCAGACGCAAAAGCCTACATCCACAGCTACTCCTGAGCCAAGTCAGAGTTCTGTACCTACTGCGACACCAACAGCAGCTCCGACGGCGACATCGATTCCGACTGCTACTCCAGCCCCAACTCCAACAGCTGTTCCGACTGTTACACCGGCTCCAACTGTTACACCGGCTCCAACTGCAACACCGGCTCCGACTGCAACACCGGCTCCGACTGCTACTGCTACACCAGTTCCGACTGCTACACCATCAGCATTCGGTATCAGTGATGCTTTTGCTTCAGGACCTAAAGAAATAACTGTCCAGTTCAGCGCATCTGTACAAGCTGGCGCAGTATTAGTTTTAAAGATTAGTGGTCAGGATGTTTCAGGAACCAGTTTATCATGGGCATCAGACAGACGCTCTGTGAAAATAACTAAGACGACTGCATATCCTGCAGGAGATTATACGGTCAGCATATCAGATACATCCAAATCATTCAGAATAGATGCAGAAAAACTTACACAGATCAATATCACCATCGAGCATCTTTTTGCAGCAAATAATCAGGATTTAAAAGTGACTTTCTCTAATCAATACGGAGCGACAATACCTCTAACCTCATATACTAACTTTACATTGAGTGCTATGTGCCCTTCAAAAACATCAGTAGCTCTTGGAATATCTAAAACTTCTGCAGGGTTCATCCTTTCAGGAGCCCAGGGCCTTGCTGCAAGTGATGTAGTACGTTTGTTCATTGTGGAAAATACCACAGGTACATCTATAACAAAAGAAATAGCTATAAGCGAATCCCCAAGAATTGCTTCTTTCTTATTCGGCCAGATCCAGTTAGCATCAGGAAGCTCAAAGATTCTTGTCAGTTCTTCAGGCCATTATCTTACAGTTAATGCAAAAGACCAGTATAATCAGGCATATACTATTCTTCCTGCTGATATAGGTCTTAACAAACCTGTTATTCTGACATCTTCAGATACACAGATCATAGATTCCTCCAAGATAACAGTTTCAAGCGGGAAACTGTATTTCCCTGCAGGTTCAATAGGAAGCAAAGAAGGAACAGTTACATTGACTGCTGTCGGACAGGGAATATCTTCTTCAATACAGATCAATGTCAGTTCTCCAGCTGTCATAACTACTTTGAATATAACCGGAACCGAAGGAACACTGTTCGTAAACGAATGGACTGCGCTATCAGCAACAGCTAAAGACCAATATGGTAATACGGTCACACTTGATACACTTGATGGTAGCAAATTGATGATGTTAACCACAAATGCACAGGTCATAACAAATTCCAATATCCGTTTCAATTCGACAAACAAGAAGATTGAAGTAAAAGGTATTGCAGCCGGAGCAGCTACAATTCATATTTCATATAACAGCATTTCGCAAGGTTCTTTAGATATTCAAGTTCTAACTGCTGCTGTACCGACGTATATTACTAATGTAAGCATACCTGTCTATTACCAGAAAAACTCATCAATTAACCTGACTTCTGCTGTCTTGAAAATTGCAGACCAGTATGAAAAGGAGATAGCGCTTACACCTTCACATTCTATTATTGTGACATCCTCAAATATATCTGGCGCAAAATTTACTGAAGGCACTGTTACAGGAGCAGGATACACTATGAACGCGCCTTCAACTTCAGGTATGTATATGCTTACATTCACTCTTAAGAACGGAGCTGCTGTAGTAAGTACATACGACGTCACTCTAGTAGTAGTTGATGATGACAAGATAGTTGATTACAAGATACAGGCAATACCTGCTATGTATGGCGGAGCAACAGATACGACTACAGACAATGGCTACTGGAAGTCTGTATATGTTACAGGAATGCTTGCTTCTGGCAGCGAAGTAAATCTTGCATACACAGGCACGCTTCCAACAGGGATAGATCAGATTACATGTACAAACACAGAAGGCGCAAATAACTTCGTACTTGAGGATGTTGCAGGAGTAAAGACTTTAAAAGCGCAGAATATTACTGGAACTATGACAACAGCAGTTAAGATATGGAAAGCAGGACAGGAACTCTACAGTCTTACTGTGACAGCATCAGGAGCAGTACCTACTCTTACCACGCTTACTGCTACTCAGACAAGTGTTACAAAAAATCTTTCCGCGGGAACCTTCCAGATAAATCAGTATATTGACGCAAAAGACCAGTATGGAGTCGCCATACCGCTTTCATCGATTCCAGGCGGCTTGACTTACATGAGCACTAAATCTTCTGTCGCTTCAGTAAACTCATCTGGAATTGTTACTCCGGTATCTGCTGGTACATGCGAGATAAGGATTTATTTCAGCGGTTCTGACAGGACTTTGGTTATAAATCTGATTATTAACTAAAATTGGCAAGTAACTAGTATTAATGCATTTTATTTAAGGAGCTCATATGGAATTTCGATCATTAAAAGAAAATGAATTAAAGGAGTGGACTACGTTCTGCGGTTCTATATTTCCAGTTAGCGAAGCATATTTCATGCGTCACTTTGTAAATGACCCTTACAGGGATATAAACGGAATATTCATATCCAAAGATGAGACAGGTTTAACAAGCTCAGTAAGGGTATTTACCAGGTACTTAAGGATAAAAGACAGCATCATCAAGGTGGGCGGAATAGGAGAAGTATGTACTAAACTGACTCACAGAGGTATGGGGTTAAGCGCAAAACTCTTATCCATGGCAATAGATTATATGGGTAGTAATGATATGGTTTTATCGATGCTCCATACAGGTACAAATCATCATTACGTCAAACAGGGATGGTTCTCTATAAGTTCTCGCTACAAGGTATTCAGATTAAGGAAATCTGAATTGAAACAAGGATATTATGCAGTAAAGAGTGACCCCGCCGATATCAATTTAATTAAAAAGCTTTATGAAGAACATGCTCATAAGCTTTGTCCAGTTTATGAAAGGAATGATGAATATTACGATAAATGGGTCAGAAATGAGCTTACACATACATATTTTCTGATAAAAGATAATCAGGTAGTATCATATGCAGACTGTGTCTTAAGGGAAAAACAGGGAGTAGTCATAAAAGAGTATATCGGCGGCAATGAAATGCACATGATGAAGCCTTTCCTTTATAGTATATGTAAAGAAGAAAAATGGCCTAAAATATGTGCTGTATCCTCCCCTTTTACTAAAGAAAAAGGTTTTATAAATATATATGATTACGGACAGATGTTCAGGATAAACAGACCTTTTGAAATTGCAGGTAAACCTATCCGTTATGAAGAAGATCTTCTGCCTTATTTGTCAGAGTTTCCAGAATTATCTATAGACGGATATTGATTATCTTATCTGTCCGTCCCCTTCTATTATATATTTGTATGTAGTTATCTCATTTGCTCCCATCGGCCCTCTTGCATGAAGTTTCTGGGTGCTTATTCCAATTTCCGCTCCAAGACCGAATTCGCCTCCATCAGTAAATCTTGTAGAGGCATTTACATATATGCATGCTGCGTCCACCATACTGGTAAATTTCCGTTTACTTTCATCTATGTCAGTGATAATTCCATCAGAATGTTTTGTGCTGTATTTGTTTATATGCGAAATAGCTTCATCAATACTGTCAACTACTTTTACTGCTAAAATATAGTCGAGAAATTCTGTCGCCCAGTCCTCTTCTACGGCAGGTATTGCATTTTTTAATACTTTAATTGACCTTTCGCATGCCCTTAACTGGACTTTAAAAGATGAAAGCCCTGTTTCTATTTTTGGCAGTATCTGCTCATATACATCCTTATGGACTAAAAGTGTTTCAATCGCATTACATACACCTGGTCGGGAGCACTTAGCATTTACTGTAATATCTATCGCATATTTCTCATTGAACAGCTTGTCTACATAAAGATGGCAGTTGCCTGTTCCTGTCTCTATTACAGGTATAGTAGCATTTTTAACTACAGATGATATAAGGTCAGCTCCTCCTCTTGGTATGAGAAGATCAATGTATTGTGTAGCTTTCATCATCTGTGTTGCAGTATCCCTACTTGTATCCTCAACCAGCTGAATACTGTCCCTGCATATGTTAAGAGAACCTAAAGCATCTCTTAACGCGCTCACAATAGCCTTGTTTGAATTAATTGCATCGGAACCGCCTCTTAGTATGACTACGCTTCCAGCCTTAAAACAAAGCCCTGCAGCATCAGAGGTGACATTAGGACGCGATTCGTATATTATCCCGATAACTCCCATGGGAACTGATATTT
>JBAZFL010000108.1:0-5998 GCA_041653455.1 Clostridia bacterium | reverse complement strand
CCTTCATGAGTGCTTTTCTTATAAATATTTAGTGAGAACAATTAGGAAGACATAATGAACAGATTATTAATCAGATTATTGGTTAAAAATAATGAAGATACCGAAAATCCTCTTGTAAGAAGCGCATATGGCATGTTAGCAGGAGTATCAGGGTTATGTATAAATATATTACTTTTCATATCCAAGCTTGCTGTCGGCCTTTTATCAAAAAGCATAGCTGTAGTAGCAGACTCATTTAACAATTTGTCAGATGCCGGATCATTCTTTATAAGCATACTTGCATCAAAATTATCTAAAAAACCTGCTGACAAGGAGCATCCTTTCGGGCATGAGAGAATTGAATATATAGCAGCTCTCCTAATTTCTTTTATCATAATGAATGCAGGATTTTCTTTGTTTATGAATTCCATTAAAAGGATATCTGCTCCAGAACCAATGGTATTCGAGTGGGCCTTTGTTATTGTTCTTGGAATCAGCATGCTTTTCAAAGCATGGGTTATGCTGTTTAACAGGGATATAGGAATAAGGATAAATTCATATGTCCAGAAAGCTGCGTTCCTTGATTCAAGAAATGATCTTATTGTAACAGGTCTTACAATCATATCAATGCTTATAGCCAGATATTTCAGTTTTTCTATAGATAGCTACGTTGGTATAGGAGTATCGGTTTTTGTTTTCATATCCGGTTTCAAGATAGCAAAAGGAACTCTTATGCCTTTGCTTGGCTCAGCCGCAGACAAAAAGCTATATGAGCGAATTACTCAGAAAGTTGAAAGTTACAATGGTATAATAGGCAGTCATGACCTTATTGTACATAATTATGGCCCTTCAAATATTATGGCTACAATACACGCGCAGGTACCAAATAACATGGATATGCAGAAAGTGCATGATGTAATTGATAAGATTGAAAGGGATGTTTATAAAGAAATGGGAATTCACCTTGTAATACACATGGATCCTCAGGAAGTGAATGATATAAGGTTCTTCATATACAAATCTCTTCTTATTGATATTACAAAACGACTCGATCCTAATGCTGCAATACATGACTTTCATGCAAAATTTAAAAATCAACTGATTAAGCTGGAATTTGATGTTACTGTACCTCATTCTTATACAGAAGAGCAGGAAACAGATTTGTCTTTAAGCATCCAAAAGGAATTATCCAAATCTAATGAAGCTATTAAATGTGATATAACAATAGAGCATGGATTTGTTGAAGGAGAATAAAGCATATAGTAGAGGGATATACGAAAAAAAGGCGTACAGCTCGTATGGGATAAATTAACGATTATTAAATATGTAAAGCACAAAACAGAAAGGACCACTCTCGCGGTCCTTTTTCATATTTCTGTTAATTCACTTGCATAGGCCAAATGCTATCCTAATATCTTCTTAAGGTCTTCTTCAGGTGTGGAAATCGGTGTTACAGAATAATTTTTCACTAAAAAATCCAGTATATTTGAAGATATGAACGCGGGAAGAGTAGGCCCTAAATAAATATTCTTTATGCCCAGTGCAAGAAGTGTAAGCAATATACAAACTGCTTTTTGCTCATACCACGAAAGCACCAGTGTTAATGGAAGCTCATTTACTGAGCAGTTGAAAGCTTCTGATAAGGCTACAGCCACTTTAATTGCTGAAAAAGCATCATTACATTGCCCCATATCCATTATTCTAGGCAGTCCCTCTATTGTACCAAGGTCCAAATCGTTAAATCGGTATTTGCCGCATGCTACTGTAAGAATAATGGAATCTGATGGTGTTTTCTTGACGAATTCAGTATAGTAATTGCGTCCTGGCTTCGCGCCGTCACATCCTCCCACTAAGAAGAAATGCTTTATCTTGCCGGATTTTACCGCATCTGTTACTTTGTCTGCAACTGACAATACTGTCCCATGGCCAAAGCCTGTTGTGACTTCCTTACCTCCGTTGATACCTTTCATTTCATGATTTTCTTCATATCCGCCTAATTCGAGAGCTTTATTTATTATAGGTGTAAAATCCTTTTCTTCTCCAATATGAACCATATGCGGATACCTTACAGCTTCTGTCGTAAATATCCTGTCTGCATAACTGTCCTTCACAGGCATTATGCAGTTAGTAGTGAAAAGTACCGGAGCAGGTATATTTTTGAATTCCTTCTGCTGATTCTGCCATGCAGTTCCGAAATTGCCTTTTAAATGTTTAAATGCTTTCAGTTTGGGATAACCATGCGCAGGAAGCATTTCGCCATGAGTGTATATGTTTATACCCTTTCCTTCAGTCTGTTTGAGCAATACATGAAGATCTTTAAGGTCATGGCCGGATATAACTATGAATGGTCCTTTTTCTATTGTAAGAGGAACTTTTGTCGGAACCGGTGTTCCATATGTCTGTGTATTAGCTTTATCAAGAAGCTCCATGCATTTTAGGTTGACCTGCCCTGTTTCCATTACCACTTGCAGAAGGTCCTCAATTGTCCAGTCTTCACCGATAACAAACATTGCTTTATATATGAACTCGGTCACTTCATTATCAGTATAACCTAACACCATTGCATGATACGCATAAGCTGCCATACCTCTTAACCCAAGAAGAATAAGGGATTTCAATGAGCGAACATCCTCATTATCATTCCACAATTCTATCATGTCATAATCATCGGTTTTTGAACAGCTGGATGCACAGCATGCGCACTGGGGTGACAATATATTCTTCTCGTCTTTTACTCTGTCTAGAAGTTTTAATAATGATTCATCATCAAAATTAACATTTGTGATAGTGGTAAACAGTCCTTCAAGCATTATCCGGTCTGTGGAAATATATGAACCGTTTGCATTTACCGCTCTAGCTAGCCCAATAAGTGCTCCTGTAAGCTTATCCTGTAAATTTGAAGTCTGGGCTGTCTTGCCGCATGTACCTTTACTTCCAATACAGGCTGTTCCTTTTGCTGTCTGTTCACATTGGAAACAAAACATATCTGACATACTGATTCCTCCCTATTCTTCTATCTCTATTACAGAAACCGGACAACCTTCTGCAGCTTCGCGTACATATTCTTCGTTTGTCTCATCTGGCTCACCGCACACTTCGGCAAAACCGTCATCATTCATGCAGAACACACTTGGACATGTATCTGCACAAAGCCCGCATCCTATACATCCGTCTTGATCAATTGTTACTTTCATTCTTATTACTTCCCTTCTGTTAATTTATAAATTTATTATGTTATTACTAATCCAGTATCCTGCCATCTGTAGAAATAGTTACTGACTGCCATGGAATCATCTTACCGCAAGTCCTTATTGCCTCTTTCGCGGCAAATTCCAACCCTTTACAGCATGGTACTTCCATCTTAACTATAGTTACGCTTTTTATGTTATTTCTTTTCAATATTTCTGTGAGTTTTTCTGTATAGCTTCCTTCATCCAGTTTTGGGCAACCTATAACAGTCACTCTGTTCTTAATAAAATCCTCATGGAAGTTCCCATACGCATATGCAGCACAGTCAGCAGCAATAAGAAGATGCGCATTATTAAAAAATCCAGCCTCCACCGGAGCAAGCTTTAACTGAACTGGCCACTGTCTAAGTCGGCTTACAGAAGGCGCACATGTTTCACACGCTTTTTCGTTTTCTTTTACAAGCATCTTTGCAGCAGTCCCTGGACAGCTGCAGGAGGATGATTGTATTACTCTTGCTTTTGCCTCTCTTAGTTTCTTTGCTTCAACAGCTGCGTGATTGTATTCCTCTGCTTCTCTTTGCTCAAAAGATATAGCTCCTGTAGGACATGCAGGCAGACAGTCTCCAAGACCATCACAGTAGTCATCACGAATCAGTTTAGCTTTACCGTTAACCATTCCTATAGCTCCTTCATGGCAGGCCTTCGCGCATAATCCGCATCCGTTACATAAATTTTCATCGATCCTTATAATCTTTCTTATCATTTTCATACATCCTTTTTATAAATACTTACGAATCAGTTATTAAGTTACTACTATTGTAGATGGACATTAAGTAATAGTCTGTTGCATTTGCAACAAACATATATTAGAATTGTAATAAATCTGTTTTACTTTCAAACACAAGGCGGGTAACATGGAAATGGAAAACTTGAATTTTAATATACTGGCTAGCAATGTAAAACTCTTTACTAACATATCTTCGGACTGCTTAGGCAGTATGCTGCAGTGTCTTGGAGCAAAAACCGTCTCATACAGGAAAAATGAAATTATTCTAATGATTGATGACAGCATAGAGAGCTTAGGGATTGTTCTGGACGGTTCGGTCCTTATATCATCAGAGGATTTTATGGGAATAAGATCAATTATAACGGTGATTGAGAAATATGACATATTTGCAGAAGCATATGTCTGCGCTAATATAACAAAATCTCCTGTTACTATAACTGCCTTGGATAATTGCAGGATTATGTGGCTTAAATTTCCAAGAATTATTCAGACATGCAATAAAGCCTGCCAGTTTCATTCCAGGCTTATAGAAAATATGATGAATCTGCTTGCAATCAAGAATTATCAGATGCACCAGAAACTGGAGATACTATCAAAAAGAACATTAAGAGAAAAGATACTGACTTATCTTCATCTAAACTCAGTAAAGATGAAGTCAAAAACCTTCAATATCCCTCTTTCAAGAAATGAGCTGGCTGATTTTTTAAATGCTGACAGAGCTGCTCTTTCCCGTGAACTTGGCAAAATGAAGGAAGAAGGAATTATTGACTTCAGTCTTAACAGTTTTAAAATACTGCATTAATTGAGTTCTTACTTAAGTTTTGTTATTTTTCCTGATGGTACAAATACCGGCTCTCTGTCGACGTCAAGCCACACATCCGTACAGCTTGGGTTATACACCATGGTATCATCTGCACTGAACTTCAGATTCCTAATAGCATCTGCATAATCCTTTATTTGTATGTTTGTGGCATACCAAATGTCATCCCTGCCACTTATTCTTTTACAGAATTCTTCTATTATGTGCCATTTATCACCAAATCTGGAAAATTCATAACTATGTCCCCATACGTAAAAAAGAGGCATTTCCATATTCCATCTCTGGCTGTCAAAAGAAGCTATCATTTCATTTGCATCATTATGATGACATGATGGATGCCATACTAAAAAATCATCTGGCAAATAGAAGGATTTATGGCTTTTTGTTGTTCTGGAATATTCCATATTGAGATATCTTAAATGATTTACAACATCATCATTGTAATAACCGTAAGGGTAAGACATCCCTCTTACAGGATATCCTGCGATATCTTCCAGTGCTTTTTTATCATCCATTACCTCGTGCATGAATCTGTTGTTATTTACAGCTCTTAAATCGCAGTGATTTACTGTATGAACGGATATCTCGTGACCCGCATACAGGTCCTTAGCATCCCTCATTTTGATTTTTTCCGGCTGTGCTGGATAATCATCCCGGTCAAGGTATCTGGAATTCAAATGAAATGTGCTTTTTATACCATATTTATTGAAAAGCTCCACCAGCCTGTAGTCCTCATAAGTTCCGTCATCATAGCTCATAGTAAGAGCTTTAGGTTTTTTGTCTTTAAAATATTTCGCTGATATAATCATAGTTGGTCTCCTCATACAACATATTATACAACCTTTACATTAAATATAGGGTATCAGCATTAATTAAGATCAGTTAAATTGCAGGACTGCATTAATTTAGATATAATACAAACATTGAATACAGAAAGAATCAGGATTAATAATGGAATACGCAATAAGGAAAGCAAAGAAAAAGGATGTAGAAGATATAATACGGCTATTGAAACAGATAGCACAGCTGCATCATGATAAAAGGCCAGAGATTTTCAAGGATAATGCGAATAAATATACTCAGGAACTTATTCACTACAAAATAAGAAAAACAGATGAGTACATTGCTGTAGCCGTTGATGAAAAGGACAAAGTTGTCGGATATATCTTCTGTATGTTTGAAGTAAAGAAAGACCACCTTGTCCTGCAAGACAGAAAAGTACTG
>JBAZFL010000107.1:0-6002 GCA_041653455.1 Clostridia bacterium | reverse complement strand
CGTAATGTTCCATTTCCTTAAGTTTCTCTAAAATCATTGCAACTTCTTTTGAATCCTTTGTAAGGTTTGGGACAATCAGTGAAGCTTTTGCTAGTAGCGTGCTTCTGCCAGCTACTTCGCTCATTAGGAATTTTCGCTTATTTCCCACAGCTTCAGGATCTACATGTTCGAAACTTGCATGTACTTTAAGTACACCGTCAATATGCATACCACCCTTATGGGCAAATGCTGATTTACCTACATATGGTTTGTTATTATCAATCTGGGTGTTGGAAATATCCGCAATCCTTCTTGTTACAGAATAAAGCTGCGAAATATCACCATTACAATCATAACCCATTTTCAATTTTAAATTAGGAAGTATCACTGAGATATCCGCATTACCGCATCTTTCTCCTATACCTATGAAAGTTCCTTGAATCTGACTAGCACCTGCATCAACCGATATCATACTGTTTGCAACCGCACATCCAGAATCATTATGACAGTGTATGGATACCTTTGTCTGAGGAAACGCAGAAACAACCTTCTTTGTCAGCGCTTCCACTTCATTAGGCAAACTTCCTCCATTTGTGTCGCATAATGTCAGCACATCTGCTCCGCCTTTAATAGCATGTTCGAGCACTTTCATCGCATAATCGGAATCTGATTTGTACCCGTCAAAAAAATGTTCTGCATCAAAAATAACATATTTATTGAGTGATTTTAAGTATGATATAGTTTTTTCAACTATATTTAGATTGTCATCCAGTGAAATGTTTAAAACTTTTTTGACATGCAGATCCCAGGTTTTCCCGAATATGACCAAAGTATCTGTCCCTGAATCCACTAATGCCTGAATATTCTTATCATCTTTTGGATGCACGCCATTTCGGCATGTGCTTCCAAATGCACACAACTTAGAATTTTTTAATTCCAGTTTGGAAGCTTGCTGGAAGAACTCCATATCTTTCGGATTGGATCCCGGATTACCAGCTTCAATATAGTCTATACCGAATGAGTCCAGAGCTTTGACTATATTGAGTTTATCGCTTACAGAAAAGGATATGCCTTCTCCCTGCGCGCCATCTCTCAATGTTGAATCCAATATTTCTATTTTCCTTTTGAACATATATGAATTCCTCCCTATTTCATCTCAAGTATCTTATTGATACCATTTATATATGCCATAATACTTGATTCAATTATATTAGTGGACAATCCTCTTCCTGTAACGATTATTTCTTTTGATTTTAATTTAACCGTAACTTCACCCAGCGCATCATTTCCATCAGATACTGAGTGAATTGAATAGTTGACTAATCTTTCACAGATATTATCTGTAAGATTGTTAATTGCATTATATGCCGCATTTATTGGACCATCGCCAAGTGAAACACCTTCAAGCAAATTACCCTCTTTTGATAATCTGATGACGCATGATGATGTGGAATTTCTGGTAGTATGAACATCAAAGTGTTCCAGTTTATACATCCCGATAAATCTTTCCTTGTTATTTACAATAGCTTCCAAATCACTGTCAGCAATATTCTTCTTTTTATCTGACAAGTCCTTAACCTTTTCATAGTAGTTAGCTAGTTCATCAGGAGTAAAATCATATCCCATGCTTTTCAACCTGTCTGCAATCGCATGCTTACCTGAATGTTTTCCAATTACAAGCTTGTTTTCAATTATACCAAGATCCTCAGCTTTCATAATTTCATATGTCTCTCTTGCAGAAAGTACGCCATGCTGATGTATTCCTGATTCATGTGCGAAAGCATTTGCACCTACAATTGGTTTATTTATTGGGGCAGTCTGACCGATTATGTTATATACAAGTTTGCTGCTCCTGCTTATCTGTTTTGTATCAATATTAGTGTATGCTCCAAATAAAGCTCTCCTTGTCCTTAAAGCCATCACTATCTCTTCAAGAGCTGCATTTCCAGCTCTCTCTCCCAGACCATTGATTGTACATTCAACCTGCAATGCTCCAGCTCTGACTCCTGCTAATGAATTTGCAACAGCCATTCCAAGGTCATTGTGGCAATGAACTGATACAACCACATTCTCTATCCCCTTTACATTATCATAAAGATATCTGATTCTCTCATAAATTTCTTCTGGCAGCATATACCCTACAGTATCAGGAACATTTATGACAGTTGCTCCTGCATTAATCGAAGTATTAAATGCCTTTACTAAAAAATCTTTTTCACTTCTCATAGCATCTTCCGCAGAAAACTCAACATCAGAACAGTATTTTTTTGCATATCTTACTGCATAATCGATATTTTCAAGTACTTTTTCAGGAGACATCTTCAGCTTATGCTCCATATGTATTGGAGAGGTTGCTAAAAAGGTATGAATTCTTGGACCTGCAGCATTTTTAATTGAGTTCCATGCTGAATCAATATCTTTTTGAACTGCTCTGCATAGAGCTGCTACTTGCGAATCCTTAATTGTTTTTGCGATTTTTTCGACAGAAGAGAAAGCTCCTTCAGAACTAATTGGAAATCCTGCTTCTATGCAGTCAACACCCATCAACTCAAGCTGTTTTGCAATTTCGAGTTTTTCTTCGGTATTCATGCTACATGAAGGAGCTTGTTCACCATCACGCAGTGTTGTATCAAATATTCTTATATGTCTTTCCATATTATCCTCTCTAACGGACTATAGCGCCTTTGTCTGCTGAAGAAACGCTCTTTGCATATCTTGCGATATATCCTTTAAGGTCTTCTTTTATCTTTATAGCCATTGTTTTCTTTCTTTCTTCCATAACACTGCTTTCAACATCCAGGTCAAGTCTGTTGTTTGGAATATCAATTGAAATATAGTCTCCCTCAACAACATAAGCTATAGGGCCCTTGCTGGCAGCCTCATCTGATACATGTCCTATTGCAGCACCTCTTGTAGCACCAGAAAAACGTCCATCCGTTATTAATGCAACATGCTTATCTAATCCCATTCCTGCAATTGCTGAAGTCGGATTTAACATTTCCCTCATTCCAGGCCCGCCCGCAGGACCTTCATATCTTATAACCACGACATCGCCTTTTTTTATCTTGCCACTGTATATAGCTGAACAAGCATCTTCTTCACAATCAAATACCTTTGCAGGACCTCTGTGTTTCATCATTTCTACAGATACAGCGCTTCTCTTAACTACAGATCCGTTTGGAGCAAGTGAGCCAAACAAGACTGCGATCCCGCCCTTATCTGAATATGGTTCTTCAATCGGACGAATAACATCACTCCTTGTTATATATGGGTGAAACTCTTTCAGATTCTGTTTCATAGTCTTAGTTGTGCATGTTATGACATTTTCATTAATAAGATTCTTCTTGCATAACTCGGAAATTACCTTGTATACTCCGCCTGCAGCATCAAGGTCCTGCATATGATAAGGACCTGCTGGAGCAAGTTTGCATAAATTAGGAGTTCTGTTGCTTATTGTATTGACCATATTCAAATCCATACTAACTTCTGCTTCATTAGCTATCGCCATAAGATGAAGGACGGAATTTGTAGAACAGCCTAAAGCCATATCTACAGTCAGAGCATTCATAAAAGCTTCTTTCGTCATTATATCCCTTGGCCGTATGTCTTTCTTCAAGATATCCATAATCATCTCTCCTGCTGTCTTTGCAAGAGCCAGCCGCTTAGAATATACAGCAGGTATTGAACCATTACCACTCAATGCCATACCTAATGCCTCGCTTAAACAATTCATGGAATTAGCTGTAAACATTCCCGAGCAGGAACCGCAGCTCGGGCAGCAGTTCTGTTCTATCCTAAGCAGTTCTTTCTCATCGATACTTTTATTCATATATGAGCCTACTGCTTCAAACGCGCTGTTCAAATCCAGATTAGTATTGCCGTCATTCAAAGACAACATAGGACCGCCTGAAACAAATATACTGGGTACATTAATTCTTGCTGATGCCATTAACATTGCAGGTACAATTTTGTCACAGTTAGGAATGAAAACCAATGCATCAAAAGCATGCGCCATTGCCATACACTCTATCGAATCTGCAATTACTTCTCGTGATGACAGCGAATACTTCATTCCTGCATGTCCCATAGCAAGACCGTCACATACTCCGATTACATTAAATTCCATTGGTGTGCCTTGCGCTGATAAAACTCCATCCTTAACAGCCCTGGCTATATCCTTAAGATGTATATGTCCTGGTACTACTTCGTTATATGAATTAACTATACCAATCAAGGGTTTCGATATTTGTTTATCAGTATAACCCATTGCTTTAAGCAAGGACCTTTTCGGACAAGCTTCTATACCTTTTTTAATTTTATCGCTGTTCATCTTTTCCCTTTCTGTTCACTACTTCTTCCAGCTCATCTTCTCTCGAAGCTCTGCTCCTACTTTCTCAGAAAGATGCTCGCTTTGAATACGTCTCATTGCAAGGAATGAAGGCCTGTTTGCTTGATTTTCAAGTATCCATTTCGTTGCAAATGTTCCATCCTGAATTTCTGTAAGAACATTTTTCATTTCTTTTTTTACTTCATCTGTAATCAGTCTTTTTCCTGATACATAATCCCCAAATTCAGCAGTATCGGAAATTGAATATCTCATAAAAGATATACCTTGAGCGACTACTAGATCGATTATAAGTTTCATCTCATGTATACATTCGAAATATGCACTCTCTGGCTGGTATCCAGCTTCTACCAATGTGTCAAATCCTGCTTTCATCAAAGCAGTCACACCTCCGCATAACACTGCTTGTTCACCAAAAAGATCTGTTTCAGTCTCCTCTTTGAAGGTAGTTTCAAGAATTCCTGCTCTTGCTCCACCTATTCCTTTTGCATATGCTAAAGCTATTTTTTTTGCATTTTTAGTATAATCCTGATATACAGCAATTAAACAGGGAACGCCTTTGCCTTCTTCATACTGGCTTCTTACTGTATGACCGGGTCCTTTTGGAGCAATCATAATTACATCAATATCCGCTCTTGGAACTATCTGATTAAAGTGTATATTGAAACCATGTGCGAAAGCCAATGCTGAACCAGGTTTCAGATTGTCTTTTATATCCTTTTTGTACAAAGCTGCTTGAAGTTCATCATTTACTAGTACCATTGTGATATCAGCTTGCTTAACCGCTTCAGCTGTAAGCATAACTTTCAAGCCAGCTTGTTTAGCGCGTTCTGCCGATTTGGAACCTTCATACAGTCCTACAATAACATTTACTCCGCTTTCCTTAAGATTTAACGCATGAGCATGCCCTTGACTCCCATATCCTATTACTGCTACTGTTTTGTTCTTTAAAAGCGATAGGTCGCAATCCTTTTCATAATACATTACTGCCATTTTTTTTCTCCTTTATATTTTATTCATCAGAATCATCAGCCATCGCTCCGCGCTTTACGGCTAATGCTCCTGCTCTGCACATTTCCAATATCCCGAACTGGGATACAAATTTAATAAAAGCATCTAATTTGTCAGATTCACCTGTTACTTCGACTGTTAATGAATCTAGATTGAAGTCTACTACTCTTCCTCGGAATATATTTACCGATTCGACAATCTCTCCTCTGTTCTTTTTTGTAACTTTGATTTTCAAGAGCAGATGCTCTCTTAAAACTGTTTTTTCTGGAGTAAGTAATTCTATCTTCTTTACATCATGAAGTTTTGCAAGCTGTTTAGTTATCTGTTCCTGAACTGCTTCATCTCCGATGGCAATAATTGTCATACGAGATAAAACTGGATTTTCTGTAACTGCGACATTCAGACTGTCTATGTTGAAATTTCTTCGTGCAAACAATCCTGAAATCCTTGTAAGAACACCTGCATGATTCGCAACTAATACACTTAATATGAACTGTCCTTTTTTCATAATTCATCACTTCCTATCTTGTTATTATATTGTCTATAGATCCGCCTGGAGGTACCATAGGCAAAACTTTTTCATCTTTGCTAATAGAACAATCTATTACTACCGGACCTTGTGCTTTAAAAGCCATATCAAGCGTTTCTGTAAGCATTTTTATATCCA
>JBAZFL010000106.1:0-6016 GCA_041653455.1 Clostridia bacterium | reverse complement strand
TACCGATTCAAATATTTTAAATAAATATCTTTTAGATTGTGAAAAACGTTTAGGTAATTCAATTAAAATAACCACCAAAATTACAAATGATGATAATGCTAAAAAAATCAGAGATGCTTCTGTTGAAAGTATTCTAAAAGAGAAACCATCAATCATTTTACCTGTTCAAGAAGAAACAGATAATGAAATGACTGAAGAAAAAAAGATTACTAGAATTTGCGAACTTGATAGCAACTCATATAAAGTGTATATTGAAGGAACCATAAACTATGTTAAGGAATATAAATCTGAAACGGTCCATATGTTTGAATTTGGCCTTAATGATTTATCAGGCTCCATAGTATGCAAGAAATTCTTCAGCAAAGACGATACAAAAATAGAAAAGTATGAGTCATTGATTATAGAAAACAAATTTATAAGTGTAACTGGAAAACACCAGATTGAAAAAAATTCACCAAAATATTTTATTAATGTAGATAGTGTTTCCGAAATAAAATTAAGTAATCGTACGGATAAGGCAAAAGTTAAAAGAGTTGAAATGAATATAGACACAGATAAAATTAATATAGATCTTCTTTTTGAAACTTTAACTAAGTGGAAGCATGAAGCCTTCGGTATTATGCCTAAAGATAATATTAATTCTTTCGTGGAAGTTCATAAAAGGAATCTTGTAAATAAATATAAATTAAAGCCTATATATGGCATAACTATAAAAGTGCTTATGGATGATCATTCAGCAGTGTTTAATCCTAATAAGACCTTAATAACTGAAAATATTTGTTCAGGACAGATTAAAGAAGACAATATATATATTTCAGACATATGTTACAAAGACATAAAAAAAACTGAGGTTTTCAAAAAAAACGACTTCATCGGTATAAGGAATTTTTGTGATCACAAAGCGCTGTATGTTTTTACTGAAGCTGATAATGATGAAATATCTGCACATATTGCTAAAAGCGGAATCACAGTTGTAGATGTAAAGAAAGTATTCGAAATATTGGAAAAAAAGACATTTACGCTTAATTCATTAATGCTGAAGCTTAATTCATCAAATGATAATTTCGTAAGTGCTGCATATAACTCCGCAGAGTTATTAAAATCTATGTTCGAATCTTATGAAGAAATTTGCATTTTAACAGCTAATCTTAACATGCAAAATGAAAATTTGAATGTTTATCCTGTGTCACTTACAGTTATGAATTATGAAGGTTTAAGAAATTTATACAAGATATTAACTAAAAGAAATTGTCTTTGGAAAATAGTTCCCAGAAGCTATCTTGAGGCACATAGATATGGTTTATTAATAGGGTCATCTGATACTGAAGGAGAACTATATTCACTTTTATTCAATGATGCAGATACAGAAACAATATATTCTAAAACGGTATTTTATGACTATATAAATCTCTTATCAGACAGACATGCAGAATTGCTCAAAGAGTCTAAAATAATTAAGTCTATAAATGAGTTCAGAAATTTTAATAAATTTCTATATAAATGTTCAACTGAATGCGGTGTTATACCTATTGCAACTTGTTTTTCCAAAGATATCAGTAAAAGAGAGTTGATGATTACTAATGAATTAATAACTGAATTTTCATATCTTGAAAATGAAAACGCAAAAAAGACCGTAATAGAGAATACTAGACGATTAATTATGGAAATAGAATCAGTTGTCCCGATAACTAAGGCGAATAATATTGATGATATAGTTAGCAATGCGTTTCTTGACGGATATAATGATATGAGCGAACAGTTTAAAAAAGAATTCACATATATAACTTCACAGAAAATTTCAGGTATAATGACATTAATAAAAGATTTAATATTGCGTTTAAAAGAAAAAGATATACTTTTTCAAATTGAATCAGTTCAAACACCTTATATTTTAAGCAGAATATTTAACGATATTGACTATTTAAGCATAAATACAGATAATTTTAAAATACATATACAAAGTGATATGATTATTGATGTTTTCGAAATTTTAAACTCTATAAGTAAGAATTATAATCCTTTTTTTGTTAAATATGACACATATACTGCTGTGCATCTTTTACCTTATTCAAATTGCATTTATGATTTTACTCCAATGCTTATTAAAGGGAATGAAATGGTTACACAGTATGATGCAGATGTATTAAAGGACTATTTCCCAACAATCTTCATTCAACCTGATATGGATTTGCTAATGATTAAGAATCTATATAAATTAACTAATATCATACCAACTAGTGATCAGATTGAAATTTTAGATTACACTGATATGGACTTTTACACTTCAGATGTTAAAGTTAAGGATGTACTTAATATGATTAAACCGGCATCAAAAAATGAATTTGTAAGATGTATAGGATTAATATATGGAAAGGGAATTTGGTATAACAATGCTGAAAGATTGATTCATGAAAAGCTTGCAGAAATATATGATGTGATATGCTTTAAGTATGAATTTTCAGATGAGTCAAAAAACAGTGAAATGTACAAAGAGTCGAAAAGAAAAATTAAGGAATGCATAACATACGAAGAAGCACTAGTTCATTTGAAGAATATAACAATGTTAAAATGGTATTATATTAATTATCCAAAACAATTTAAACTAGAATATATTAATAGATATCGGGACTTAACAAGATTTGGACAGGAATTTTCCGTAAAACCTGCTGATATCAATTTATCACAAAAAGACAGATACTTAAATGATGAGAGTTTTCAATCTATTACTGAACCTCTAGATATAATTCCATATATTGATGATGAAACTATGAATAAGATTATTAGTAATAGACCTTATTCAAGTGTTGATGATTTCGCTATTAGAAATTCCATTGGTGATGATATATTGAAAAAAATTAAGAATGATGGATATCTGAGCAGTCTAAATAAATCTGACCAAATAGATATAATGGATTTATTCGAGTGATTAAACGATTTCATATTTAATATACGGATTAACTGTATATAAAAAAGTTGACAAAAAAAATCATATGTGTTAAAGTTTGAGAGTACAAAAGAGTGGCTCGCCACTCTTTAATTTATGATAAGGAGAAACATGACTAAAAGTATTGCTAAACAGGCATTTGAGATAGCTTCAAAATATGCTTTAAAAAGAAATATTGAAGTACTTGATTCAGAATTTGTGAAGGAAGGTTCGGATAAATATTTAAGAATATATTTATACAAACCAGAAGGAATTAGTATTGATGATTGTGAAAATGTGCATAGGGACATAGATGAAGAGATCGATATGCTTGATATAAAAGACACATATTTTCTTGAAGTAAGTTCATTGGGTTATGATAAGAATTTGAGGACAGAAAGAGAATTTGAAATATGCCTTAATTCAAAAATTGTAATTCAGTTATATAAACCGATAGAAAATGAAAAGAGATATGAAGGTATTTTGGTTAAAAGAGATGATAATACGACAGTATTAAGAATAGAAGATGCAGATATAATTTTTGAAAATAAAGATATCGCAAAGATAACCCGTTTTTTTGAATAATAAGGAGGATGATAGAATGAGAAAAGAACCTATGACAGATTTAAGACAAAATACAGATTTAATTGATGCTATAAAGCAAATTGAGAGAGAAAGAGGAATAGATGGAAAGACTTTGATAGAAGCTATTGAAGCTGCTTTAGCTTCAGCATACAAAAAACATACAAAATCTGAGCAAAATATAGAAGTCAACATGGATGTTAACACTGGCGGTGTAAAACTGTTTAAGATAAAAAACATAGTTGATGAAATAGTAGATGAAGAAAATGATATGTTAATTGAAGATGCAAGGCAATATGCTGATGTAGAGGTTGGTTATTGCTTAAAATTTGAAGAAGAAATGTTACCGCGTGAGTTTGGCCGTATAGCAGCACAGACAGCGAAACAGGTTATCCTACAAAGAATAAAAGATGCAGAAAGAGTTAAAATTTTAGATATATATGAAAATAAATTAAAAGAAATAGTTAACGGTATTGTAAGACGACTCGAGAATGATACAGTATATCTTGATTTAGGAAACACTGAAGCTATTTTACCGAAAAAAGAGCAAGTTCCAAGTGAAAGATATGGAATTAATTTTAAATTTAAAGCATTCGTTTTCGATGTTAAAAAGACAAGCAAGGAACCAAAAATATTCGTTTCACGAACACATCCTGATCTTGTTAAAAGATTATTCGAAATGGAAGTTCCAGAAATTCAAAGTGGGATTGTCGAAATAAAAGATATTGCGCGTGAACCAGGAGCAAGAACAAAAATAGCAGTATATTCATCTGATTCAAACGTTGATGCTACAGGTGCTTGCATAGGACACAAAGGAATAAGAGTTTCTAATGTTGTTGAAGAATTAAGAGGAGAAAAAATAGATATAATTGAATGGAGTCCGAATCCAGCTCAATATATTTCCTCTGCCTTAAGTCCTGCTGATGTATCAAGAGTTGATGTTATTGAAGTTGAAAATGCTGATGGAAACAGAGAAATAAAAGCCAGGGTAACTGTACCTGATAATCAGCTTTCTCTTGCTATTGGTAAAGAAGGACAAAACGCAAGACTTGCAGCAAAACTAACAAACTGGAAAATTGATATAATACCAGAATCTGAATTAAGAAAGATAATAGAAAAACAGCTTCTTTCAGATGATTCTTCATTTAATGAATCAAGACCTGCTAGTCAGTTGGATGCTATATATAATGATAATGCAATAGAGAAGGATAACGATGAAGAGTAAGAAAACACCGCTTAGAATGTGTTTATCCTGTAGAACGATGAAGCCCAAAAAGGAGCTTATACGTTTAGTTCTTATGGAGGATGTTGTAAGTATCGACTTGACTGGTAAAAAAAACGGAAGAGGCGCATATCTTTGTAATGACATCCAATGCTTTATGAAAGCAAAAAAAGCAAAAAGCATTGAAAGAACATTTTCAGTAGAGAGTAATGATATGATATATAATGATTTGGAGGAATATATAAATCGAAAAGGATAATATATTAAAGATGATTGGTCTGGCTGTAAAAGCCAGGAAGGCATCAACAGGGACAGCAATATGTATTGAAGAGTTAAAAAGAAACAGGATCAAACTTCTATTTATTGCTTCAGACTGTTCGGAAAACACAAGGGAAAAGGTGTTCAGCGCAATAGCAAATAAAAACATAGAAACATCGAAAGTTTTTACAAAAGAACAATTAGGAAGTATTATAGGAAAAGAAGAAATATCTGTTGTAGGGATTAAAGATTTTAATTTTGCAAAAGGTATTATAGATAAGATAACCAAGGAGAACTAAATGGGGAAGAAAGTAAATGAACTGGCAAAAGAGATCGATAAAAAGGCAAGTGAAGTTTTAAGAAAATTAGAACAGATGGGTGTTAATTGTAACGTCAACACTTTTTTAACTGATGAGCAGGAACAGATGATATATGATGTCTACAGAATCAGAAACAATTCTGCTAAACAGAATTTAAAAACTGTAAATGTCACGACTAATGATATATCTACTGGAACAAAAACAGTTGTAATTAAAGCTCCTGAAAAACAGCAGATTAAGACAAAAAAGGATATGGAAGATGAAAAACCTATGGTTGTAGTAGTTAAGACTACAAAAGGAGGAGAAACAAAATCCACAATTAAGCATCTTAAACAAGAATCTGATATTAATGACGAGACTAAAGTTGAAGTTGTTCAAAAACCCCAAGAGAAGAAAGTAGTAGTAGTTAAAACTCCTGAAGTTATAGTTCCAAAAAAAGAAGCAATTGTTCAAGAATTACCTCAAGCAAAGATTGAAGAACCTATTGTTATACCTGTTAAGGTTGATACACAAACAGAAATAGCAGCTGAAACTAAGATTGAAACAAAACCTGCTCAAAAACCAGAACAGAAAACTAATGAACAGGCAAGACAAGAGAAAGATAGAATATCACAAAGAGAAGAAAAAAAAGAGAAAACATACAACGAGCATAAAGCATATAAAGATAAGACATTTATTCCAAAAGAAAGAACTGATAAGCCATATACTCCA
>JBAZFL010000105.1:0-6017 GCA_041653455.1 Clostridia bacterium | reverse complement strand
CATACCATTCATAATAGTCTTTATACTTTCAGTATTAAGCCTGTTTGGCAATTTCGCATTCGATATTGATTCTGCTAATGTATACCATAGAGGGAAATACTTTTTTGTAATGACAATTGTTTGTTTTATGTATGTTGCTTTTGCGTATATTCTTCTTTTTGTAAAGCGTAAGAGCATGAAAAAGAGAGAACTTCTTACTCTGATGCTTTTTGCAATACCGGCAATTATTGGGGGTATTATACAGGTATTAATATATGGCATTTCATTGCTGTGGATATGCGCAACACTTTCTTTATTAGTCATATATGTTAATATACAGAATACTCAGCTTTACAAGGATTATCTTACTGACTTATATAATAGAAGGCAGTTCGATAACTATATAAGGGCAAAAATCAACAGCAATAGTCCTAAGAGAATTGTAGGGTATATGATAGATATAGACTCATTTAAAAAAATTAATGATATATATGGACATGATAATGGGGATAATGCTCTCAAGTGCACAGCTCGGATTCTTAGAGATACATTCAGCGACAATGATTTTATCGCCAGATACGGTGGAGATGAATTTGTTGTAGTAGCTGAACTAGATGATGAAGAAAATCCGTATGAATACATCGATAAGTTGAATTATAATCTTGATAATTTTAATGCTAAACAGGAACTTCCTTTTCAAATCGGAATCAGTATTGGATATAGTATACATATCCCAAATGAGACTCTTACTGACTTCTTTAGAAAGATGGATAAGATGATGTATATTAACAAGGCAAAGACAAGGGAAATATTATAAAAACGCTTACTAATTGAAATTTACTTCAATATCCTCATCATGAAATAAATCTGAAGGAATAGAAATTAATATATGCCATTGAGCCATATCTGTTGTACCCATCTCAGGAACTATACTTTTTATTCCGAAAATTATGGAATTATCATTGACATTGACCGATTCTATTTCATGTCTGATGGAACCGCTTGGCTCTTCAATAAGAATTATGACTAAAACATTGTTTTCAAAATAAGATTCGTTGTAATCCAAAATAATGGTTTTAAAACTGTTTTCATCATCAGATTCCATACTATATCTGTTCTTTTGATTTTTGTAATATTCCAGTAGTGTTTCTTCGTTTTTAATTACTTTTATGTAAGGGTATAGCATATCGTTATGATAGCCGTTTGTCCTTGCATACTCTGTTATTAAATCCTCTATTTTCAATGATTCTGTGTACGATGAAATTTTTGCAGTGCTGCAGCCAAAAAGTAATATCAGTACGAGTATAAATATCGAAAAAGTGATTATTTTTTTCATTCTGCCTTCCTTTCCACTACTCTTTATTGCTTTGACGAGAATCTGATAAATCAAGTTCACAATCTTGATAAATTTGTAGCAAGCTAGATAATATATAAGGAATAATTATTCATTTGGTTAAATCAATTAACTTTTAACCTAGGATATGATAAAATCAGAATGTTGTTAAGGAGAGTTTATGAAAGCAATAATAAAAGCAAGAGAAGGAATGGGAAATGTAGAACTTGCACAGCGGCCTGTTCCCGAAATCAATGAAAATGAAGTACTTATAAAAATAAGAAAAGCTGGAATTTGCGGAACGGATTTCCACATATATAAATGGGATAAGTGGTCTCAAAACAGAATTAAGCCTCCGCTGGTAATGGGCCATGAATTTGCAGGCGAGATAGTTGATATGGGCAAGGCCGTTAAGGGATTATACATAGGCCAGAGAGTTTCCGCAGAAGGTCATATAACCTGTCAAAAATGCAAATTGTGCAGAACTGGAAGAGGTCATATATGCAATGATATAGAGATAATCGGAGTTGATCGTGATGGCTGCTTTGCTGAATATATAAAAATGCCAGCGATGAATGTATGGCCTTTAGATGACGAAATAGAAGATAAGTATGGTGCAATAATGGATCCTCTTGGAAATGCAATGCATACTGTAATGGCTCAATCTGTATCTTCAAGAGATGTTCTTATTACAGGAGGCGGTTCAATAGGGCTTTTTGCTACAGCTATTGCTAAAAGATTTGGAGCAGCAAGACTTGTAGTAAGTGAGCCACAGCCATACAAAGCGCAGCTTGCAAGAAAAGCCGGTGCAGATGAAGTCATTAATCCGTTAGGGGATAATCCAAAGGAACAGATTCTTGAAGCTTTCCATGGACATCAGCCTGAAGTCGTTTTGGAGATGAGCGGATTTCCTTCTGCATTTCAGTTAGGATTAGAAGTAATTGAAAACGGCGGAGATATGGCTATATTAGGAATTCCATCAGAAGATTTAAATATAGATATGGGCAAGTATGTTATCTTCAAGGGGATAACATTAAGAGGGATTAATGGAAGAAGGATGTTTGATACATGGTATCAATGCCAGAACTTTTTAAAAAGTAATTCTTCTTTTATTGATCATGTCATAACACATGAGCTTCCGATGGAAGATATTAATGAAGGATTCAGATTGATGTCTGAAAGCAAGGCGGTAAAAGTCGTGCTGAAGTTTTAAAGATGATTGTACAGAAAGCGTATGCCAAAATTAATATCGGACTGGATATCAAAGGGCTTAGACAAGACAGATACCATGAAATTGATACTATCATGCAGACTGTCGAGCTCGGAGACAGAATAACCTTTACCGAAAAAGAAAAAGGCATACATTTCTGGTGTGACGATTATTCGATAAAACAGAATGAGAATACAGCATATCTTGCTGCGAAGCTATTTATTGAACAGATGGGTATAAAACAAGGTATTAAGATAGACTTATACAAAACTATACCTGTATGCTCAGGCCTAGGCGGAGGCAGTTCGGATGCTGCTGCTGTGTTAAGAGGTTTGAACTTTATGTTCAAAACCGAGCTGTCATACAATGAGCTGGAAAAAATGGCACAGATGATAGGGTCTGATGTTCCTTTTTGTATAAAAGGCGGAACTCAAAGAGTAAATGGAAAAGGAGAAATTCTGACTCCTTTAAATGATTTTTTGGACGTATGGTTCGTAATAGTCAAACCTAAAGATTCTGTAGAAACAACATGGGCTTACAAGGAGTATGATAAACTAAATAATCCACAAAGACCTGATATGGACCTTATACAATCGCTGCTTGAAAAACGGGATATAAAAGGACTAAAAGGAAATGTGATAAATATTTTTGAAAAAGCAGTGCTGCCAAATAAACCATCGATTAAGACTGCATTAGAGGATCTGTCCGAAACTGAAACAATAACGGTATTTATGACTGGTTCGGGTGCTGCTGTTGTAGCAGTATATAGTGAAATGAGGCTCGCAAGCATGGCATATGCAGCCTTGTCAAAGAAATATAGTGACATCTACATAACCAAGACATCTGGAGGGCTCAAATGAAGATCACTTGTGGTACAGATATATTGGAAAATAGTAGGATTATGGATGCTGTTACCCGTTCTGAAAGGTTTCTTGAAAAGAACTTCACACCAGAAGAAATACAATATTGCAAATCAAGAAAAGCAGTGATGGCACAAAGTCTTGCAGCAAGGTTTGCCGCAAAAGAAGCAGTAGCAAAAGCGCTAGGTACAGGATTTTTTGGAGTCGTGCAACCAATACAAATAGAGATATTGAATGACAAGAAAGGCAAACCTTATGTTGTGTTAGGGGAAGAAGTTAAAAGAGATTTCCCTGATGTAATCGATATCAGCATAAGCCTTTCCCACTGCAATGATTACCCGGTAGCATATGCGGTTATTACATTTAAGGAGTAACATATGCCAATAAAATTTTATCATATGGCTGATTTGCATCTTGACCAGCCGTTCTCAACATTAGCATCAGTTGAAGGATTTCCTTCTAAAAGAAGGGATGAGATATTCTTTGAATTTTTAAGGGTTCTTGAAATAGCTCAGGAAGAACAGCCGGACTTTATATTTATATCTGGTGACCTTTATGAACATGAATACACAAGGATAAAAAACATCAGCAGGATAAATGAAGCGTTTTCCATGCTTAAATGTAATGTTGTAATGATATCCGGAAATCATGACCCAGAAGCAAAAAACTCTTTTTATAGTAGTTATCCTTGGGCGAAAAATGTATATATACTAGGAAGAAAGAAACCGTATGTAATATTTGAGAAGAAAAAAACCTGTATATACGGTATCGGTTATGATACCGGCGGAGGACAGTACAAGACTCTGGAAACAATAAGAATAGACAGAAATTATACTAATGTTCTTCTTATGCATGGCGATGTGGACTTAAGCATATCTAAATACAATGCAGTAAGTTCGTCTATGCTTAAAGATATAGGGTTTGATTATATTGCTATGGGTCATAATCACAAGATGTATATAAAAGATAGAGTATATAACCCAGGCAGCTTATGCGCATTGGGGTTTGATGAACCGGGAAGCCATGGATATTTTAAAGGAGATCTTTCAACAGGACAAATCGAGTTTTTAGAGAGCAGATCAAGGAAATATGTAGAAATAGAAATGGAATATAACCAGATTGAGAGTTTTGAAAAACAGTACCCTGAAAAGAGTGATATATATAGGATAAAAGTAATTGGTGAGAAAAAAGATGAGGAAATCCTGAAACCCTTAGAAGGATATGAATATATTCAGTTTGCTGACCGAAGAAAAGCTGAAAAAAATAAAACAGCACAAAACCTAACTATGGGAATAAAGAGCAGATATGTCAGTATAATGACAAATAAGATGGAATCTGCGCCATTGCATGAAAAAAAGATTCTCGAAGACTCAATGGAATTAGGGATAAAAGCATTGTCAGGTGAGGAGCTGGATATAGAATGAAAATTATCACAGCTCATGTATATGGATATGGAAGGTTGGTAAACAGAACATTTAATTTCAGCAAAGGCATGAATGTTGTTTTGGGCTATAATGAGACTGGTAAGAGCACGCTTATGTCATTTATTAAGGCTATGCTGTATGGACACAAGAAAAACGAAAGAGAAGGAAAAGACGGTTCAATTCCGGAAAACAAGAAATACAAGCCATGGGATACGGATAAATACGGCGGATATATCATTATAGAGACAGACAGCAAAAGGATGTTAAGAATTGAAAGGGATTTTAACAATAGGACTCTTTCTGTCTATAATGAGTATAACGAAGAAATAACGAACGAATTTTCATATAGTAAAGAAAGCGGAATGCTTGGACAGGATATTCTTGGCATGGATATTGAATGTTTTACAAATTCATCATATATGTGTCAGGATAAGAACCTTCTGTATCCCGAGGATAAAGAACACATAGCACAAAAGCTGATGAATATAAGTGAATCAGGTGAAGAAGAAGTTTCTGTCTTAAATGCTGTAAGAAAATTGAAAGAAGGTATAACTTACCTTGGTAATGAAAGAACCAGTAAAAGAAAATTCAACATTCTAAATTCACAGCTGGAGCATGAAGAAAAGCAGTTAAGAATAATGCAGGAAGATAATCAGAAATGTATGGAGTATCTAACTGAAGCTGAAGAAATTAAAAAAGAACTGGAAAAACTGGAAATCGAAGAAAAACTTGCCATAAGGAAGCAGATATATGAAAGCGTAAGTAAAAGCATAAATGAATATGATAGGTACAATAAAGAAATCAAGGCATTAAGAGAAAAACTTTCAGAAATTGATATCGATATGCACAATAGCAGAAAACAGAAATTTGATACTGATGCTAAAAGACATGGTAATCTGGAGCAAGCATATAAGAATCTTTTTATGAATGAAAAGGACAACCATAAAAAGATAACAATTTCCATCATATCTGCAGTACTTATTATTGCAGCAACAGCTGTTTTAGCTGTAATAATTAATGTCTGGCTTCTTCTTGCGGCTCTTGTTGCTGTACCTTTCATTGTCTTTGTTTTTTTAGCAAACAAAAAAAATAAAAAAATCAGTATTGAAATAAAAGAGCTGGAGAAACTTATTGAAACAGGAGAAATGCTGGAGCAGGCAGAAGCAAGATTAAGAGAAGATGATACGGTAAATGATCTAATATTAAGGTAT
>JBAZFL010000104.1:0-6051 GCA_041653455.1 Clostridia bacterium | reverse complement strand
GCCCTGCTATCGTATCATTTCGCGGCCCCTCATGTCAACACATTTCTTGGCCGGTTTTTTGACAGCTTCTAAATCTTAGCACAGCAGTTTTATGGTGTCAACATTAATTTAGCTTTTTCATTTAAAAAGTTTATGATTTTTTTTAAGGCATCTCCTTTTTATATTTTTATGGAAAATTACGGAAAATTTATTGCAGAATAAAGCATTACTATTAAAGAATAGCACGATATTTGTATATAGATGATATAATAAAAAGAATACCAACAGGGAGGACATTATGTACTATTCAAAAATGCTTATACCGACCATCAGGGAGATACCTCAGGAAGCTGAAGCAGTATCGCACAGGCTCATGCTCAAAGCAGGGCTTATAAGGAGGCTTTCATCCGGAATATACATTTTTCTTCCCCTTGGATACAGAGCATTAAGGAACATCGAGAAGATTATCCGAGAAGAGATGGAAAATAAAGGCGCATTGGAACTCTTCATGTCTGCATTAATACCAAAAGAACTTTTAGAGGAATCCGGAAGATGGGAAGTCTTCGGCCCTGAAATGTTCCGTCTTCAGAATCGTGAAGAAAAGGAATTCTGTCTTGGGCCTACCCATGAGGAGTCTTTCACCATAACAGCACGCAATGAAGTAAAGTCTGTTAAAAATCTTCCTTTGACTTTGTTCCAGATACAGACCAAGTTCAGAGACGAGCTTCGTCCCCGCTTTGGCGTTATCAGGTGCAGGGAGTTTATAATGAAGGACGCATACAGTTTCGATAAGGACGAATCCGGACTGGATAAGTCATATAAAGATATGTATGACGCATACTGCAATATCTTTAAACGCTGCGGACTGGATGTCATTGTTGCTGACGCTGATTCCGGTGCAATGGGTGGTTCCGGATCACAAGAGTTTATGGTATTAAACGATATCGGAGAAGATGAAATAATAGTATGCGAATCCTGCGGTTATGCTGCTAATCTGGAAAAAGCTGAATGTGTTGCTAAAGCAACTTTGAAACCTGATTCTACTTTGTTAAAAAAGGAACTCATTTATACTCCTGACACAAGGACTATCGAAGAGCTTTGCGATTTTTTGGGCTGTTCTTCACGAAATTTTGCCAAGACGCTTGTTTTAGTTGCTGATTCCAAACCAATTATGGCAGTTATAAGAGGAGACAGGGAGCTGTCTTTAAAGAAACTGGCTTCTTTACTTAAATGCAAGGAACTGGATATGGCCGGTGAATCAGTCATACAGGAACTAACAAATGCTGAAGTTGGATTTGCATCTCCTATAGGAGTTAACTGCCAGGTAATACTGGATAATGAGCTTATGGACATGGCAAATTTCGTAACTGGAGCAAACAAGACCGATTATCATTACAAAAATGTTAATCTTTCGGATTTTAAAGAATATCGCTTTAATGATATACGGATTATATCAGCTGATGATCCTTGTCCAAAATGCGGATGCTCCATAAAGATAAGCAATACAGTAGAAGTCGGTCACATATTCAAGCTTGGAGATAAATATTCCAAATCGCTTGACTGTTCATACACAGATGAAACCGGAGAAAGAAAACCCATGATTATGGGATGTTATGGCATAGGTCTTGGAAGAACATTAGCTGCAGTTATAGAGCAGCATAATGATGAAAAAGGTATAATCTGGCCGATGGAAGTCGCACCTTATAAAGCATATATACTGCCTACACTTGTTTCTGATCCTGTAATATTTGAAATAGCTGCAAAAATGCATAATGAGCTTGCATCAAAAGGCATTGATGTGATACTTGATGATAGAGACGAAAGACCAGGTGTCAAATTCAATGATGCAGACCTTTTAGGAATCCCGCTACGGATAACAATTGGCAGAAATGCAAAAGACGGCTTAGTTGAACTGAAAAGAAGAAGTGAAAAAGAAGCCGTTCTAATAGGTTACAAGGAAGCTTTGGATATTGTAATATCAGAGTGTTCGTAACACTAACTTATTAGCATCCTTACTGTTTTTATGTCTTCCTCATAAACACTTTCGAGGTTTTTGTTGTAAATGAGGCTAGCAGGATGATACAGAGGAATATGAATAATTCCCTTGTAATTCAGCTTATGCCCGTGACACATACCTACTGTCATGGAAAAATCTTTTGTAAGAGCATGAAGAGGAACATTCCCCAAAGTCAGGATTATTTTAGGCGATATTATCTCTATTTCCTTTTCCAGATATATAGCTCCTTGTAATATTTCTTTTTTAGATGCAGGCCGGTTCTTCATCCTTCCGGTTTTCAGACTTATATCATATAACCTGAACTTAATCGCATTTGTCACAAATACATCCTCTCTTGTAAGAGATAAGCTGTCCATGAAATGTCTGAGTTTTCCACCCGCCATTCCTACAAAGGGTTTATTCTGAGCTACTTCATCTTTTCCCGGCGCCTCCCCTATCAGCATGATTCCTTTTTGCATTTTCCCATCAGAGAAAACAAACTGCATATTGTATTGAGGATCAAAACTTGCCGCTTCTTCTGTATATAAGTCATAAAGCTTTTTCAGACTATCTGATTTAATTTTTTCCATGCGTTTTTGATATCTCTCCACATATCTATCTTTTTTGATTCATCTCTTAAAAGAGCTGCCGGATGATAAGTCATCATTACCGGTATTCCTTTATACACATCCCAGGTTCCTCTTTGCAAAGTTATACGTATATTCTTCTTAATCAGACTGTTAGCGGATGTATTGCCTAAAAGCACAATCACTTTAGGTTTCACCATATCTATCTGCCTGTCCAGATAAGGCAAACAGCTTTCTATCTCTTCCTCATATGGAGTCCTGTTATTCTGCGGACGGCATTTGATTACATTGCATATATAGTAATGCTCTTCTTCTATCCCCATTGCAGACAGCGCCATTGATAAAAGCTGTCCGGCTTTTCCAACAAAAGCCCTTCCCTGCTTATCCTCTTCTTCTCCGGGAGCTTCGCCTATCAGCATAAAGTCTGCAGACTTATTACCTCTTCCGATAACAGTATTTTTTCTGTTTTCCCATAATGCGCATCTTTTACATTCCGCACATTCTTTTTCCAATTCCAGCCAATTGTTCATAATACTTCCTTATCTATTCCTTGTATCCTAAATTCTTTGCTATCATTTCAATCTTTGCAAGTCTTTTCTGTACAGATGATTTTGAAACCTTTATCTGCAGCTGCTCAGCTATTTCGTTATACTCAGTAATATCTTCATTCAATCGTAAAAGCGCAGTTTCCTTAAGCTTTTCATTTAAATAATCCAATCCCTTTGTGTATTGTATAAATTTTATCGCATTAATCTGCCTTATCTTGGTATCAACAGATTTATCTGCATTATACTCGTCACAGTTGATCATACGGTTTGTATCATTTCTGATACTCTTTTCTATCCACTTATTCTCATAATCCATTAAAGCATTATGTGCTCCAATAATATTCAGGAAAGTGGAAATATCTTCAGAGCTGCTGAAATACAGATATTCCATTTTCCGCCTTCTAGACCTTTTCACATTAACTAAGGACTCGTACTGCAGCATGATAAAGAGTTTATCTATCTCTTTTTCATTTTTCGAAGCAATTTCCAGATAATAACCTTTGTCTGGATCCTTAATCAGTCCGCAGGACATAAAAGCTCCCCTGTAGTATGAATACCTGTCACATTTTGAGTTAAGAAGTTCAGATATGTCAGTAAATCTTCCATTACCCTCTTTGTCAGCATCCATAAAGCCTAAATCCGAGTATGCTACCGATGAAGCATAACTTGCTTCAGTTTTAATATTGAAGATAGTGCTATCATTTAACCGGTTTTTTTTGAGTTTGATGTCCGAATGTATAGAATAAATTCTGTTCAATGCAAAAATAAGCCATCTTGCTTCAGAATTGTCCTGAGTATTCACATGTAAAGAAAAATACCCGTTTCTTTCACGAATAAACTTTCCTTCCAGCCTTACAATAGCGCTTAACAGCGCTTTCTCGCAACAGCTTTTGGATATATCCTTGTATGAGAGTTCTTTTTTTACTAAGGCAGTATATGACATTATCTTTTGCCATACTCTTTAATTATGGCATCCTTTTCAATATCCCTATGCTGTATGGTAACCCTGTGATGATTTTTCTCCAGCCTTTTTGCAAATTCATCTGCAATAACGACAGAACGATGCCTGCCGCCAGTACAGCCTAGTCCTATAACTAATGAAGTCTTGCCTTCCTTTATGTACAGAGGAATCAGATACTCTATCATATCTGTAAGCATCTTCAAAAAATCCTGCGAAGCTTTCTGTCCTAACACATAATCCTTTACCTGCTTTTCTTTTCCTGTCATTTCTTTCATCTCATCTATATAGTAGGGATTCGGAGTAAATCTTAAGTCGAATAAGAGGTCGCAGTCTACTGGATTTCCATATTTCACGCCGTATGACACGAGAGTAATTATCAAAGACTCCTTTAATGGGCCGCCAAGTACAATTTCAGCAAGCTCCTGCTTGAATTCTTTTGTCAGAAGCTGGCTTGTGTCTATTATATGGTCAGCTCTTTTGCTTACAGCATGGAACTGCTCTCTTTCTTTTTCTATTGCTTGTGAAGTATTCATTGCTTCATTTTCCATCGGATGGTGTCTTCTTGTCTCGCGATACCTTTTTAAAAGCATCACATCAGAAGCTACCAGATATACGAGCTTATATCTATAACCCTGTTCATCCAGCTGGTCAAGAGCAGACAATATATTCTCCAAAGGCTCAGCTCCTCTGATATCGGCAACCAAGGCTACTTTTTCAATCTTTTTATTGTCATTAACCATTTTTACGAACTGCGGAATAAAGGAAGGAGGTATATTGTCAATACAATAAAAACCTAAATCTTCCATTGTCTTGAGTGCATAAGATTTGCCTGCTCCGCTCATTCCGGTAATTATGAACAGTTCCATTATTCTTCTCCGATGATCCTGACCTCAGGTTCAAGGTCTACTCCATATTTATTATACACAACCGTTTTGATCAAGTCTATAATTGACAGAATATCTTTTGAAGTCGCATTTCCTGCATTTACAATAAAACCCGCATGTTTTTCCGATACAGAAGCTCCGTTAAGGGTGTAACCTTTCAGTCCGGCATCTTCTATAAGTTTTCCTGCATAATACCCCGCAGGCCTTTTGAAAACACTTCCACAGGAAGGATATTCCAATGGCTGGCTGGATTTCCTTTTTTTTGCCCACTCTATCATTTCCTTTTTAATGCTTTCTTTATCTTTTGGAGTAAAACAAAAAGATGCTTTCAGTATCACGATATTTTTATCCGTATAGAAGCTCTTCCTGCACCCGAATTCATGGTCTTTTTTTGGAAGAACGCAAATATTCATATCTTCATCCAGGTATTCTGAATTTATAAGGATATCCTCTATTGATGTACCATAGGAACCTGCATTCATGTATACGGCTCCGCCTACTGACCCTGGTATTCCAGATACTGCTTCAGCGCCTGATAAACCGTTATCATACGCATAAGCGGCAAGCTTTGCCATGGATACTCCGCATGAAGCGGAAATGATGTTGTTTTGAACATTCATATCGTTCAGTTTAGTCGTAAGTATTACTGCGCCTCTTATCCCTTTATCCCGTATTATGAGGTTTGTGCAGTTACCAAAAACATATGTGGGAATTTTCTCTTGCTTGAGGATTAAGAGCAGTTCCTTGAGAGAGGATAAGTTTTCCGGCATTGCAAGAATATCAGCAGGTCCGCCAGTCTTGTATGCGGTATATCTGCTCATAGGCTCATTAAATTTTATAAAATCAAACTTTTCAAGGAGTGCTCTCAAATTTCTTATTCACCCTCTCATACATTTCTTTCGCAGCGTTATATCCCATCTTCTTCTGCCGAAAATCCATAGCAGCTACTTCCATTAGAATAGGCATATTACGTCCTGGCATTATAGGCAAAGTAATTGAAGGTATCTTTATCCCAAGATATTCTGTAAATACTTCATCTACCCCTATACGGTCATACTTTTTATCGTCATCCCATCTTTCAATGTTAATAACCAAG
>JBAZFL010000103.1:0-6065 GCA_041653455.1 Clostridia bacterium | reverse complement strand
GCAACATACATAAACAAACAATTGTCATTACAAAAAAGTATTTCCCTCTATGGTATACATTAGCAGAATCAATATCGAATGCGAAATTGCCAAACAGGCTTAATACTGAAAGTATAAAGACTATTATGAATGGTATGCTTATAAAGGGAATCTGTTTTTTCAGCATCGACTTATTTCTGTATATGTAGTAATGGATATACAGATACCAGAATAAACATATAAGCGTATTGAAAACATAGTATAAGAAAGTAGATGCATAAAAAAGCATCCTGAAACTCTGACCTTGAACTCCGTCAAGAAGAACCATGGCTGTATCCAGAATCAGCAAAGAAGCATTACTTACAACCATTGTAACGAAGAGTTTCTGATCAAGCAAAAGCCTGTTCTTTTTACTCTTCGTAAATAGAAGAAGAACCATCATTATCGCAAAAGCAAATAAGTTTAGTTCAATATACAAGGTTAGAGCAAAAACTGACCTGTCCATTAATCTCCCTTTGTGCACATCATTGTGTTTATTATATAACAAAACATTTAATTTCAAGTATTATTTCGCTAGTTTCTTGTAAATTTAAACAAACTTGTATAGTATAATTGTCTTTATGAAAAAGTTATTCGATAAGTTTATGAAATACAGGCTTTTCCGTGAATTATACTTAATAATAAAATATGGTATTGTCGGTATTATAAATACAGGCATTACTACCGGCATATTTTTCCTATTGAGTCTATTAGGTTTTAAATACCTTGTTTACACGGTTATCGGTTATGCAGTTGGAATCTGTGTTAGTTTTCTTTTAAACAGAAAATACACATTCAAAAAGGATAATGAAAATACTACTAGACAGATAATTCTTTTTTTCGCGATCAGCGTATCTTTATTAGCTATTGTACAGCTTATACAGTACCTGCTTATAGATATATACGATCTTCAGGAGTGGCTTGGTGTAGGTATAGGAATGGTATTTTACACTGGAACAGGTTTCATTCTGAATAGAAATATAGTTTTCAAATACAAAGATAAACAGGAGGATTAAATTTTGACAGACAGGATTGCTAAACAGATAGAATTTATAAAAGAAATAGACAAAATGAAGAATATACTAAGAATGACTCTTGTCAGTGAGACAAAACGTAGGGAAAATGATGCTGAACATTCATGGCATCTTGCTATGATGGCAATGATTTTAGAAGAACATTCAGATAAGCCTGTTAATATTTCGCATGTTCTAAAGATGACCCTTGTACATGATCTTGTAGAAGTATATGCAGGAGACACTTTTGCATATGATATTGAAGGGAATAAGGACAAAGAAGAGAGAGAAAACAAAGCTGCTGAAAAACTTTTTTCAATGCTTCCAGACGACCAGAAAAATTTTGTAATGTCTTTATGGAAAGAGTTTGATGCCATGAAAACTGATGATTCTCTTTTTGCAAATGCCATGGACAGATTCCAGCCCTTTTTAAGCAATGTTATGACATCCGGACATACATGGAAGATTGGAAAAGTTACTAGAGAGAAAATTCTTTCAAGGATGGACCCGATAAGAATCGCTACTCCTGCATTATGGCAATATGTTTTAGATACAGTAGAACTAATGCATCAAAAAGGATATATCTATAAATAGCTATTTTATCTTTTTAACAGCATATCCTGCATCTGTTACTGCTTTTGTTAATATTTCATCAGCTTGTATTGTTTCAACATACGCTGTTTTCTTTTTTAAATCAACTTTTGCCTTTGTTCCATCAAGCTTGTTTAATGCATCTTCAACTCTTTTTGAGCAGTGCATACAGCTCATTCCTTCAATTGCTATTTCTTTTTTCATGTTTCCTCCTTTTCCCATTTCAGCCTTAAATCTTCTTAATCTCAATGCATTCGCAACAACACTTACCGAGCTTAAACTCATGGCCGCAGCTGCTATCATCGGGCTTAATCTCAAACCGAAAGCTTGATAGAAAATACCTGCCGCTAAAGGTATGCTTACAGTGTTATAAAGAAAAGCCCAGAAAAGATTCTGTTTTATGTTTACGAATACTTTTTTACTTAGTTTTATTGCAGTCAGAACATCAGTAAGACTGCTTTTCATTAATATTACATCTGCTGATTCTATAGCTATATCCGTACCTGCTCCAATAGCTATACCGACATCTGCAGCAACTAATGCAGGAGCATCATTTATACCGTCCCCTACCATGGCTACAATTTTACCTTCATTCCTTAATCCTGTTATGTGATGTTCTTTCTGTGCGGGAAGTACGCTGGCTATCACATCATCTACTCCGGCAATAGACGCCATCGCATTAGCAGATCTTTCATTGTCTCCGGTAAGCATAATGACATTTATGCCTAACTGCCTTATAGCATTAATTGCTTTTATACTGCCAGCCTTGATAACATCAGCAATCGCAATTATTCCTATTACTTCATTGTCTTTAGAAACATAAACTGGAGTATAGCCTTTATCTGCATATTCATTGTACTTATCATATACACATTGTACATTTATCCCGCTGCTTTCCATTAGCCTTCTATTTCCAACTTTGTACAAGGATGTCCCTATAATTCCCTGAACACCTTCTCCTTGCAGAGGGTTAAATTCCGTTACCTGCTCGGTTTTTAAATTTTTTTTCTTTGTTTTTTCTATAATAGCGTCTGCCAAAGGATGTTCTGACATTTTTTCTAAAGAAGCTGCCATTAAAAGCAGATGGTCCTCGTCCCCAATAACCGTATGTATATCGACAACTGCAGGTTTTCCTTCAGTTATTGTACCTGTCTTATCTAATACAACAGTATCTATTTTGTGGAGCACTTCTAATGCTTCTCCGGTTTTTATTAGAATATTATGTTCTGCTGCTTTTCCAGTGCCCACTATTACTGAAATTGGTGTTGCAAGCCCTAATGCGCAGGGACAGGAAATTACCAGTACAGATATAGCAATTGAAAAAGCAAAATCAAATCCTTCCCCTTTTAACATCCATACTATAAATGATACTATCGCAATCAGTGTAACAGCGGGCACGAACCATTTGCTTATCTCGTCTGCAAGCTTTGCAATTGGCGCTTTTCTCAAAGAAGAATCCTCAACAAGCTTTACTATTTTCGCAACGGTCGTGTTTTCTCCTACCTGTTCTGCTTTAAATACAAAATATCCTGATTTGCAGATACATCCTGATATTACCTTGTCACCTTCTAGCTTCTCTTCTGGTATAGGTTCTCCAGTTACACTGGACTGATCTACATAACCGCTTCCTTTAACAACTGTTCCATCGCAGGGAATCGAATCTCCTTGTCTTATTACTATAAGGTCATTTAGCAATATCTCCTCACTTAGTATTTCTGCCTCTTCGCCATTTCTTATGACAATAGATGTTTTAGGTGTGAGATCCATAAGTTTTTTCAGAGCTTCACCTGTTTTCTTCTTCTTTTTTGTCTCAAAATACTTACCCAAAGTAACAAGTGTAAGTATCATTGCAGCTGACTCAAAATATATATCATGTATATAATGGGCATGAGGGTCTTTTTCTATTATTACCCTGACAAAAATATATATCCCGTATATGATTGCAGCACCTGCACCTGCTGCGACTAATGAATCCATATTAGGTTTTAACTTCACTATCTGCAATGTACCTTTAATAAAGTATGATCTGTTAATTAATGCAATAATTAATGTAAATACTAATAGAATTGAAAGGTACAGTATTATATTGGACGATAAGAATTTTGGAATTGGAATATTGATCATCGGTCCCATAGATAAGTACATTAAAATGGCTAGGATTATAACTGATGATACAATCCGAACCTTCATTTTTTTTTCTTCTTCTATGTACTCTTCACCTTTTTTGATACCGTATCCTTCTTTTTTTACAGCTCTTTCAATATCTGTATCTTTAACTTTGTCGTCATCATATATTACTTTTAAAGTACCATTTGAAAGATTAACCCCTGCCTGACTTACACCATCAAGCTTTTTGACTGCACTTTCCACATGCTCTACGCATACTGAACAAGTCATACCTGTAACATAAAATTTCTTCTCCGCCATTTTGTCCTCTCACAATCATCTGATTGCTTCCCATCCTCGGAATTCATTTGGAAAAGTCAGTTTTATAGTCGTCCCTTTTCCAGGTTCGCTTTCCACAGCAATAATACCCTGATGAAGATCAACTATTCTTTTTACTAGAGCTAAGCCCAATCCCGCTCCTTCTTTTGAATGAGAGGTATCACCCTTATAGAATTTTTCAAACATTCTGTCCATAGTGTGCTTATCCATCCCGATTCCTTCATCTTGTATTACTATTACTGCTTTTTCCTCTTCTTTGTGCTTATTCATCCTGATGTGAATAATCCCGTTCTGATAAGAATATACAATTGCATTATTCAAAAGGTTTATCCACACTTGCTGCATAAGGTCCTCATCTGCGAGAAAAGCTACATTTTCCAAATCTATATCAAAATCTATATTTTTCTCGCACCATTTTGGCTCAAGCAGCAGAACAACTCTTCTTATCTGCTCATCAAGACTGTATTCAGCTTTACTAAATACGATATCCTGGCTCTCAAGCTTTGATAATTTTAAAATGTTAGTCGAAAGATTTGAAAGTCTTTCTGATTCCTCTACAATTATTGCAAGATATTCCCTTTTTTCATCCTCTGTAATAGTATCATTCTCAAGCAACTTAGCGAATCCTAAAATAGAAGATATAGGGGTTTTGAATTCATGGGATACATTACTTACAAAATCCTTTCTCAGATATTCTATGCTCTTTAATTCCTTAGCCATTTTGTTAAAGCTTTCAGTCAGCTGCCCTATCTCATCCTGCGAATCATTTACAACCACAACATCGAAATTCCCTTTTGCTACTTCCTGAGTAGCATTATTAAGCTGGATTATAGGTTTCATGGCTTTATTGCTTATCCCCATTATTATTAACATAAATACAACTATTGAAAACAGAAGCGCATATGCCAGCAGCATCGCATAATTCCTGAATAGATTGTTTTCAGGCTGATATCCTACTCTTAAGTAATATTCATTTGCCTTAACAATAGATATTCCTACAGGAATTAATTTCTGCTTTATAAATACTATCCCTCCATTTTCAAGCAGTGCAGTATCTCTCTCATTCAAACGCAGATCTTCTATACTTTCAGTTAATATTGCAGGATAAAGAGCATTATGTGTTATTGCAATTATTCTTTCCAAAGGAAGATCAGTTTCCTGGTTAGCTGATATTATAGTCTCTGCAACATATCTCTGATTCTCTTTTATAGTATCAATGAAGCTTCGATTAGAAGCCAAAATAGCACCCATATATGCGAACATAGAAGCTATTATTATTATTATAAGGAGGAATATGGATAATTTTGATTTTAGCTGCATGTTTTCTTTTCCGCTTTGTAACCAAGTCCTCTGACTGTTACTATTTCAAACTCCTCTATAACGGCAAGTTTTTCTCTTAACCTCTTTATGTGGACATCTACTGTTCTTTCGTCAGTTTCACTGTCCAATCCCCAAATCTCATCCATGAGCTGCTGACGTGTAAATATTTTTTTAGGATAACTCATAAGTTTGAACAGCAGCATAAATTCTTTTTTGGGTAGAATTATCGTCTCATTAGGGCTTTGAACACTTAAAGTGTCATAATCTAGAATAACTTCTCCGACTTCAATCCTATGTTCAGTTGTAATTTTAGACCTTCTTAAAAGAGCATTTATCCTTAGAAGCATTTCGTCAATGTTAATAGGTTTTACCATATAGTCATCTGTTCCGGATATGAAGCCTTTCCTTTTATCTTCCATTGCATCCTTTGCTGTTATCATAAGTATCGGCATATTATAGTCTGAATCCCTTAAACTTCTCGTCAACTCATATCCATCCATGTTGGGCATCATAATGTCGCATATTATAAGGTCAGCTTTAGTGCTATCGAGTATTTCAAGCGCTTGCTCTCCGTCATTTGCGCTTAACACGTTGAACCCATTCTGTTTCAGGACCGTCCCTATAAGCCTTCTTAAGTTCTTATCATCTTCGACTATTAGTATATTAAACATAAAAATC
>JBAZFL010000102.1:0-6163 GCA_041653455.1 Clostridia bacterium | reverse complement strand
AAAGTTAATGAGAATTACAATAATCTTAAACAGAGTTATCTTTTTAAGGATATAGCGACAAAAGTTGCAGCATACAAAAAAGCAAATCCAGAGAAGAAAGTTATAAGCCTGGGAATAGGTGATGTAACGTTGCCTTTGGCACAAAAAGTTGTTGAGGCACTGAAGAAAGCATCTGACGAGATGGGCAAGGCAGAGACCTTCAGAGGATATGCTCCTGATCAGGGTTATGACTTTTTAAGAGAAAGGATTTCTGAGCATTACAGAAAAAGTAATGTTAATGTAGATATAAGCGAGATATTCGTATCAGATGGAGCAAAAAGCGATGTCGGTAACATCACTGAAATTTTCTCAAGAGATAACATAGTAATGATACCTGATCCTGTATATCCTGTATATATGGATACAAATGTAATGGATGGAAGGAAAATTATCTTCGCAGATGCCAACAAGGAGAACAATTTTCTTGCTATGCCGGATGGAAGACACGCAGATATGATATATCTTTGTTCTCCAAATAATCCCTGCGGAAGCGTATATTCAAAGGAACAGCTTAGAAAATGGGTAGATTATGCCTTGGATAATAATGCAGTAATACTTTTTGATGCGGCATATGAAGCATTTATAACTAATGATACACTGCCAAGAAGCATTTTTGAAATTGAAGGAGCAGAAAAATGCGCAATAGAGTTCTGCAGCTTCTCAAAGCTTGCAGGATTTACAGGTACCAGATGCGCATATACGGTTATAAAGAAGGAACTTAGAATAGGCGGATTCTCACTGCATGACATGTGGGTGAGAAGGCAGAGCACAAAACTTAACGGAGTATCATATGTTATACAGCGAGCTGCAGAAGCAGTATTTACTGATGAAGGTATGGAACAGTGCAAAAAGAATATCAGGTATTATCTGGATAATGCAAAACTGATTTCCGCTCTATTAAAGGGAAAAGGCATATATCACACTGGTGGGACCAATTCGCCGTATATATGGATGAATTGTCCCAATAACATGAAATCCTGGGAATTCTTTGACATGCTGTTAAATGAGACAAGCGTTGTGGGCACACCTGGTAGCGGGTTTGGGATGAACGGAGAAGGGTATTTCAGGCTCACATCTTTTGGAAGCAGAGACAATACTATAGAAGCGGTTGAAAGGATAAGAGGAATTCTTTAAACTGGAAAGTTAATTTTGAAGCACAAAAAACAGCGCATATGCGCTGTTTTCTTCTTTCTTGTTTACTTTTCTGTTTCCAAATTATATTTGCAATAAAACAGATTAACTATTTAATCATGCCTTCTTCTGTTTGCTTTTGCTTGATAATATCAAGAAGTTTATCTATCCTGTCTACCGGATTAAGAAGATCAGACATTGAAGCGTCATGATGAAGAGTATCTATTATAAAAGACATATATTTCGACATATCTACTTCCTTAAACCACTCTCTTTTTAAGAGTTCAGGACTTCTATATACAAGGTTAGTCGTGAGTACGGCAGTAACAGCTCCCTGTTCATATGCCCTGTCAAAAGATTCAAGCCCGTTGCAGAATAATCCGAATGTACAGCACATGAATATTCTCTTAGCTTTCTTTTCAGTAAGCTGGTAAAAGATATCCAGTGCGGATTCGCCTGAAGCAATTATGTCTTCTACGACAATGACATCTTTACCTTCTATATTGTCGCCGAGGAATTCGTGAGAAACAATAGGGTTTCTGCCGTGTTCAACGATAGAATAATCTCTTCTCTTATAGAACATGCCAAGATCCAGACCTATCATAGAAGCAAAGGCTATAGCTCTGTTCATTCCTCCTTCATCAGGAGATATCACCATTGTGTGTTCTTTGTCGAATATTATATCGGGGTAAGTATTTGTAAGCCTTTTAAGCATCTGATATGCTACTGGAACAGATTCAAAACCACTTAGAGGTATGGCATTCTGGATTCTTGGGTCATGCGCGTCAAATGTAATAATATTATCCACACCCATCTCGATAAGCTCATGTAATGCTATAGCGCAATCTAAAGATTCACGGTATTTTCTTTTATGCTGCCTGCCTTCATAAAGCATAGGCATTATTACTGTTATCCTTCTTGCCTTGCCATTTGTTGCAGCTATTAGTCTTTTCAAATCAGCAAAGTGATCGTCTGGGCTCATCGGTACCTGCATGCCATACATTTCGAAGGTTACACCGTAATTAAAAGCATCACATATTATATATACATCATGCCCTCTGACGGATTGTAATATAACTCCTTTGCCTTCTCCTGTTCCGAATCTGGGACAGATTGCATCAATTATAAATGAATGATCGGAATCCTTGTCACATGTCCATTGCTTTAGATACCAATCAATTTTCTTAGTAATTTCCTCGCAGCCATGCATTCCGATTATTGATAATTCTCCTAATGGAAGCACAGTTTCAAATGGCTGGCTCATATCAGTCACTCCCTCCGTTTTAGCTTTATTAATGTTATCATTTTTACAGGTATTTATCAATAGCAGCAGCGGCTTTCTTTCCAGCTCCCATAGCTAATATGACTGTCGCAGCACCGGTTACTACATCACCGCCTGCAAATATATATGGTATAGAGGTCTGACCTGTTTCCGTATCTGCAACAATGCATCCCCATTTGTTAGTATCAAGACCTGATGTGGTGGTTTTAATTAAAGGGTTAGGGCTAGTACCTATTGCAATTATCACTGATGTCACATCCAGAATATACTCTGAACCGGATAATACGGCAGGACGTCTTCTGCCATCAGTTCCTGGCTCAGAAAGCTCCATCTTCACGCATTCCATTCCATTTACCCAGCCTTTTTCACCTAATATACAGGTTGGATTGGTAAGAAGGTGAAATTCAATTCCCTCTTCCTTAGCATGATGGACTTCTTCTATTCTTGCAGGCATTTCCTTTTCACTTCTTCTGTATACAATGCTTACATGCTCAGCACCTAATCTTTTTGCAGCTCTTGCTGCATCCATTGCGACATTTCCTCCCCCTACGACTGCAACATGTCTTCCAAAGTATATTGGTGTGTCATAAGATGGGTCATATGCCTTCATAAGATTTACGCGTGTAAGAAACTCATTTGCAGAGTAAACCCCATTAAGGTTTTCACCTGGTATATTCATAAAATTGGGTAATCCAGCTCCAGTGCCTACAAAAACCGCTTCGTAACCTTCTTCATCGTGAAGCTCCTGGATTGAAATTGTTTTTCCGATTACCATATTCAATTCTATCTTTACTCCTTTTGTCTTAAGGCGTTCGATTTCTTTCTCAACAATGGATTTGGGCAATCTAAATTCCGGTATACCATATACTAAAACGCCACCTGCTTTATGCAATGCTTCAAAAATAGTCACATCATATCCCATGTCGCATAAGTCCGATGCTGCAGCAAGTCCTGAAGGTCCGCTTCCTACTATTGCTACCTTCTTGTTCTTCTTGACTGTGGGTTTTTTAACATTGGTGGTGAAGGTTTCTTTTGCTAGCATATAGTCTGCTACATATCTTTCAAGTCTCCCTATTGCGACCGGTTCGCCTTTTATGCCGCGTACACACGGCAATTCACACTGCGATTCCTGAGGGCACACCCTTCCGCATATAGCAGGAAGGGAATTAGTCCTTGTAATTATTTCATATGCTTCTTCAATATTTCCTTCAGTTATTGAATGAATGAAGTTAGGTATGTCAATATTGACTGGACAACCTGCAACACATGGCTTATTTTTACAGTTCAGACAACGCATAGCTTCATCATGAGCCATTTGTGCTGTGTATCCCGTAGTGACTTCAAAAAAATTGCTGTTTCGGATATTCGGATCTTGTTCGGGCATTTTTGTTTTAACAGGGGTCATATTAATTTTTGCCATTATTCAATACCTCTAAACAGGTTACATTTATGGTTTTCTTCTTCTTTATACATGGAAAGCCTTTGCAGAACACTGTCAAAATCTACTTTATGCCCGTCAAAATCCGGTCCGTCGACACATGCGAATTTTGTCTGTCCGTCAACAGTCAGCCTGCATCCTCCACACATTCCGGTGCCATCTATCATAATAGGATTCATGCTCACTATTGTCCTTATACCATATTCCTTTGTAAGAAGAGATACGAATTTCATCATTATTACAGGACCTACAGCTATTACCGTATCATAGTTTGCCCCATTTTCAATCAATTCTTTTAATTTAGCTGTAACCAAGCCTTTTTCACCAGCGGAACCATCATCTGTCATGAGATAATAGTTAGTACTATTAATTTTCATCTCTTCTTCTAGTATTACTAATGATTCATTCCTGAAACCTGCTATTATATCGACATGAGCACCTTTTCGGAAAAGTTTTTTTGCTTGAGGGAAAGCTATCGCGCAACCTAATCCTCCGCCAATAACACAGACTCTTTCCATATTATCGGTATGTGATGCAATCCCCAAAGGTCCTACGAAATCCTGTATATAATCTTCTTTGTTCAATGTTCCTAAGAGATGGGTAGTTTTTCCGACTTTCTGGAATATTATGCTTACCCAGCCTTCTTTTCTGTCATAGTCCTCTATTGTAAGGGGAATTCTCTCTCCGGTTTCGTTTACGCGCAGTATTATGAACTGGCCGGGTTCGCATTTTTTTGCTACTGCAGGAGCATCAATCTTCATAAATACTACTTCATTATTTAAATCTTTCTTTTCCAATATTTTATACATTAAAGTACCGCCATTCTTTTTTCTCAATAAATGATATCACGGCATATCTCTATTTTCAATAAATCCAAGTTTGTGTTTGTTCAATCTAGCGAGAAAGTCATTTTTATATTCGAATCAGTTGCTTTAATGGCTATTACTTTTGATGATTTTTCCACTGTTTTTTCAATTAGATTGATTTCAGATTTATCCGACTTTTCAATCTTAACAGAATATTGATCTGCATATGCTGATATACCTATACGGACTTGGGAGGAATTGGAATCTATATGTATGTTTTCGGACATTATATTTGTTGCTTCTATATAACTTTTACTTGCTAAAAAATCCAATGTATCAGATGACAGATAATCCAGTCGGACATCTGCATTTGAAGATATGATTGTAATGTTATTAAAATCAATATCCGAGCATATAATAGCTCCTCTCGTATTCTTAATATTAAAAATATTACCTGATATTGAATTCATACGAATATCCGCAAAAGAATTCTTAAAATCTATTTTTTTAATATTAGAAAATGCAAGAGGTTCCTCGACTGAAATATCTCTCATTGTCGTGGTTACTAAAAGCTCTCCTTGGTAGGAAAAGGGAAGGTAGATAGTAATTCCATTCTCTTCTTTATTTGTTTTTAACAAGGATAATAAATTCAGCGATACATTTTCCTTAAAAAATCCGACATCCTGTTTTTTTAGTAATAGTTTTCCATTTCTTTCGGTTATTTCAAAAGATTGGTTTTTGTTTTTATAATATTCGAACCTGATGAACTTTTCGTTGTGTGATTTGATAGTTACAGGCATTCTTTTGGTTGTAATGCTTATAAAAGCAATAGAGTCAGGGCTGGTTGCATCGTAGTAGTTCAAAATGAGAGGATCTTTTTCATAAGCCTCATATTCAAAAATATCATCAAGCCTGTATCCATTAAAATGATAACCTGCAAGAAAAACCAGCAATCCTAGAACGAAAAGTATTCCTCCTGTTATTAAGGCCTTAAGAATTCTGCTCATCTTTTTGGCCCTCCAGTTTTTTTAATAACAATATGTTCTTGATTTTTGCATATCCTGCTTTAAGAGACTTAAAGAAAACTTTTATTCCTTTAAATGAGGATGCGACAGCAATTACTGCAATACCTGAAATAGCCAGACAAGCTCCCATTTTTATGACTGATGGCCAAAGGTCATCCATAAGAAGAAATGCAGAATAAACAAAAAGCATGACAGCTCCGAATCCTAACAGTGTAAAAACTATGACAAGGACAGCAAAAACAGCTGATGCTGTAAATACAAGAGCTAAAAGCAATGGAAGCCATACCGGAAAAGATGATATGAGCATTATCAGCCAATCCGAATAATTCAGCTTTCTCTTTTTTACAGGTTTGTCATCATATCCTAAAAGGGTTCTTCCCTTTAACATTATTCAGCCTCCAGTATGATGTTATCGCAATGGCCTACAAATTCTCTTGTGTTA
>JBAZFL010000101.1:0-6341 GCA_041653455.1 Clostridia bacterium | reverse complement strand
GTTTGGATAAACCATAAAATGACAATGGGTTTTTGGGATGCTCTTCATCAATTGGCAGATAAACTGGATTTCCATAAATCGCTGCACTGCTTGCAAATACGAATCTCTTAACACTATATCTAGAACAGGCTTGTAATAAGTTTATTATTCCCAATATATTCGTATTAACATCCAAAACAGGATTTGCCATAGATACTGCAACTGAAATTTGAGCAGCATGATGGCATACTGCCTCTATTGGAAACCTGCTGAAGATTTCCTCTATATCATCTATATTCGTTACATCGCCTTTAATGAATTCAGCTTTGCTATTCAGGTTTTTCAAATTTCCTGAACTTAAGTTGTCCATTACAATGACTTTATGATTTCTTTCAATAAGTGCATCAGTAATATGTGAACCTATAAACCCGCAACCGCCAGTAACAAGTATCATACTTATATACCTAAAAATCCCTTCATTCTGTTACATACATCCTGAGCTAGCATTTCATCAGGCATTTCTGCAAAAACTCTAAGCAATGGCTCTGTGCCAGAAAATCTTGCAACAAGCCATCCGCCATTAGTAAAATATACTTTTAACCCATCTTCGTAACTCAATTTATCTACTTGTATTGAAAAATCCGGAATAAGTCTGTCCAAATATAGCATATTACTTAACCTTGTTTTGTCTTCTGGATCAAATGTATAGGAATTTTCTATCATAATCCTGTATCCGTATCTGTCATATATTTCATTTAGTATTACAGAAAGACGCTTTTTGGTTACAGCCATCATTTCAACAAGCAAAGAAGCTGCAAAAATTCCATCCTTTCCTGATATATGTCCTCTTACAGTCAGGCCTCCACTGGATTCACCGCCCAAAACAGCATTTGTTTCATCTATTTTTGCGCTAATATGTTTGAATCCGACCGGTACTTCGTGACATTGATATCCGAAATCTTTCGCCATTTCATCCAAGACATGAGTTGTTGCTATGTTGCGAACGACATCTCCTTTCCAACCCTTGAATTTTACTAGGTAATAATACAGTAACATTATTATTTCATTTGGATGTATGAATCTGCCTTTATCATCAATTACACCTAATCTGTCCGCATCACCGTCAGTACCTAAACCTATATCGTAACCGTCTTCAGCAACCATTGCTGAAAGCTTACCCAGCGTAGCGGCACTTGGAGAAGGCAATTTCCCGCCAAACAAGGTGTCATGTCTGTCATTAATAACATCAACATCACATCTTAAAGTTAGTAATATCGTCTGTAAAGATGTTTTAGATACTCCATACATCGGGTCAAGTAAAACCTTCAATCTAGCTTTCATTATTGTAGGTTTATCCAGAAAACCCATTATTCCATCAATGTAGTCGTTAAAAGGATCAATTATTTTTAGAAGTTCTGTCTTGTTTGCCTTCTCGAAGGACATTGTTTTTATATTAGACACTTTATTTATATACTGCTCGAGCTCTTCAGTAACTTCCATGGAAGCATCTCTGCCGCCTTCTGTGAAAAGTTTAATCCCGTTATATAAAGCAGGATTGTGACTTGCAGTAACAGCAATACCATAATATGACTTTTCATGTTTTACCTGAAACATTATTAAAGGTGTCGGAGAATTTCTGTAAATAAAGTGCACTTTGATTGAATTTCCGCAAACAACCTCTGCTGCCCATTTTGCTCCTTCTTCTGATAAGAATCTTCTGTCATACCCGATTATTACCGGTTTATCCTGCCTTTTAGAATCTATAATACTGTCACATAATGCTTGGACTAATAATTGTATATTCGCCTTTGTAAATTCATCCCCTATAATAGCTCGCCATCCGCCTGTTCCAAATTTAATCATTATTACCTCTTGATTTCATTATTCGTTCTACCCTGTTAAGGTCATCCATCGTATTAACTCCATAAATTTCATCTTGATCATTAATGCTGCATATTATTACTTTTTCACCTTCTGCATTCAATAATGTTGGGAGATCAGTTAAATAGTATTCATTCTGCGCATTGTTATTTGTCATTCGATTCAAAATCCAGTTAAGTTTCTTGCCGTTAAATAACATAACGCCAAAAAAAACTTCATTTATCTTTTTTTGCTCTTCATTACAATCTGGATCTTCAACAATGCGCACAAATACTTTCTTTTTATCTCTGATAACTCTGCCATATGGCAATGTAACATCATTAAGCATTACTGAAAGCATAACACAAGCAGCAGTTTCGCATTTTTTAACGCTGTCATTATATGCTTTCAAAACCTTCTTATATGTTTTTGCAGTTAAAAGAGGCATATCTCCGAATGTTACTAATACTGGTCCATCATAATCTGCAAAAAATTCGTTTGCGCATTTTACCGCATGACCAGTACCTAACTGTTCTTCTTGTACCGCATATGAAAACTTATTCCCAAGATGCTCATAAATCTGTTCCTTTTTGTATCCAACTACTAGAATTATCTCGTCAACAAATGAAAGTTCTTTTACTACATAGTCAATCATAGGACTGTTGTTTACAATTCTCATTGCTTTTGGTATTCCTTCTTTTTCTGAGCCGATCCTTTTACCCTTGCCTGCTGCCAGTACCACAGCTTTCATATTAAAACCTCCTAAAATACAGGATATATCTTCCATATATCATTTTCAAAAACAGCTTTCCAGACAACTGTGCCATATATCTCACTAATGTCTTCCCCTTTAGTATACTTCAAAGTAACTGATACATCAGCCTTTTTTCCTTCTTCATCTGTGATTGTATATGAATTTACTGTATATCCAAGAATTTTTGCATTTTTTATCGATGGAAACTCGTTTTCCAGCCATTCATCATAGTCTGCAAGCCTTGCATCAATAGGTGTTAGTACAAAAAGCATATATTGATTAAGATAATTCGTGCTGCTTAAAACTGAAAGATATTCCTTTGCAGCGTCTGCAGGTGATCTTCCTACAGGATCCTTATCCCCATCTTTTAGAGGGTATTTTTCTTGATCCTGAGGGAAAATGTATTTTGATGCATCATAGTTCACACCGTTATTCCAGAACATATATGAAAATGATCCAAGTTCCCTTAGCGCTCTAACCTCGCCATAAATCTGTTCATAACCATAATAGTAAATTGCATCTGCAGGATATAGATATTTTGCAGTGAAGTCCTGAATCCATAATCTTACTTTTGCATTATCATTGAAAGCAGAATTTTTTTCGATAGAATCCTTCATTGCACCAAGCACCATACCATAGGGATTCATATCAGGATATTCGAAACCATACCATCCTGTCGTATAATGGCTTGGATAAATCATTGGACATATATAATCTACAACAGTTGTTATCCTATACCAGTTCTGACCAATTTTTAAACAGTCTTCTGAATCCCATTGTCTTGCAACAAGGCCGAATATGTCAGCACTGACATTCACATTATATGGCTTAAGTGCCTCATAAGCATTTTTTAAAAACCCATGAATAATCTCATCAGAACGGGTATCCCCATGTATTTGCATGTACTGCTTGTAGTATGTACCCCACTTCCGGCCCTCGGGAAATCTTACATAGTCAAAGTTGATTTCATCAAATCCTGCAAGTGCTGCTTCTTTTGCTACAGCTATATTGTAGTTCTGAACCCATTCATCATATGCATCAACCCATGCTGAGCGATTATCATCTAGCCAGATGCTCCCATCTGGATTCTTGATTGCATGCTGATAATTATTATATTCAGCTAGTGTATCATCTTGAAATGATGTTACCCTGCCAATAGTATAAATACCATAACTTTTAAAAATACCAATCAGGTACGCTGCATCGCTAAAACGAGGAGCTTCAGTCTGTACCTGCTTTACACATTCTGACTGCATTGGGATTGTTATTGCTCCATCACCGCTTTTTATATTAAGTACAACAGCATTCATTTCAGTTCCCAATATTGTACCAATTATTTTTTCTAATGTTGTTATACTGTTTTCAAGATATTTAAGCTCATTTATTTTTAATGTATCATTTATTGCTAATGCTTCAACATAAGCCTTGTATAACTGAACATTATTGTCCTCACATCGAATCAGTCTCCAATCTGGTTGTCCTTCTATACCGTAATTCTTAGTCAGTACCGAATCAACTAAATACATAGCTCTTATATCGTCACCATTAGGTTTTTCTTGTGATGCATCTAATGGTTTTAACGGCACATAAAACTCTTTATCCTGTTCTTTGCGTTGCAATTCAAGCTGCTCCCTTTCAAGCCTGGCTGTTTCCAATGGGTCAGCAGTCTGTGTTGGTTCAGGCGAGGAGCTCTCAGTTGGCTGAGCAGACGGTGTCTCACTGTTTTGTTCTGTTTGTGTAGGTTGAACCGAATCTGATGGCTTGGGAGAAACAGTCTGGGTAGGTTTCTGGCATGCTGTCAATGTTATTATGATTGCTATTGCTAATAGGATTATTGTACATGTCTTTTTCATTCGTTTCTCCGTTTTCTTTTTTTTCTTTTGCTTACATGCCTAATAGTGCTTTATAATTATTGCTTATTATATTACTCTTAAGCTTATTAAGTAAAGTATTGTTTGTTCACTTTTTATACAGTCTTGAGTTTCTTTCTAGCATTTTCTAGAATTTTCTCTATTTTTACTAAATCCTCTTCTGAAAATCGTTTTGTGAATGAATGTAATAATGAAGTACTTAGTGGAACCTTAACTAAATACTCATTAAGCCCAATGAAATACTGCAAATACGGATTTTCATCAATTTCATCTATAATCCTAGCATCCGAGAATCCATATTCATTCTTTAAAATATATGCTCCCAGTACCATGCGTAATGGTTTCGCAGGTGCACCGCGTCTACTGAATTTGCTTGCATATATTTTTTCTATCTCATCCCATGAAATCGCATCAGCATATATTACCCACCTGTTTTTTTTGTTGAGAATACCGCCAAATGGTGTTATGAAAGAATATATATTGATTTGACCAGTCTGCTTTTTATACATTTCCAAATACCTGTATATATTTTCTGCTAATATTATCTAAGCTATAAAATTCTAGAATCCTATTAGCTCTGTTTTCGAGATATTCCATGTCTTTATCACTGTTAAGAACAGAAAGCATCTTATTTGCAACCTCTGTTTCATCATCATCAAAATTCAAATCAGAATCGAATTCTACATTTTCCAATTCGCTGATTGAAGGTATGGGAGTACTTACGACAGGAGCTTTAAATGCTATAGCTTCCAACGGAGCTAATCCAAAACCTTCATATGTTGATGTATTAACAAAGAGATCCGCATTTTTATAGTATCCGAAAAGAATATTCCTGCTTACTCTTCCAGTAAGTATAATTCTGTTAGTCAGATTATTCTCCAAAATATACTTATATATTTCACCTTTTTCTGATATGTCTCCAACTAAAACAAGATCATGATCAATAATCGGAGTAAGTTTCTCAAATGCTTTTACTACAAGCATAATATTTTTCTGCGGTTTATCACTGCCTACTGCAACAATGTGTTTTTTCTTAAAAACAACATCAACGCTTTTACTCATCTGAGCCAGCGGATTGGGTATGGTAACTATTTTTGCAGGATCAAGCCCTTTCTTTTTAGTAAGCTCTTCTTTAACAAAGTCCGATACTGCAACCACTTTGGAAACCTTCTTAAGCATTCTTGGCCTTAAATTGTCTAGAACAAAAAAGACTTCACCCTTTATTAATCCATGTGAAGTAATAACGATCTTTGTTTTTAGGTTAAAATTAATAAATGGTTCAACCTGCGGGTAATACATAATATTTACAGATGACTTCTTAATAAACCAAGGTAGAAATTTCTTATAGAAAAGCCTGCCCCTTGAAGTTGCGATAATATTAAATAAAGGATATCTGTTTCTTAATTCTTCAGCATTATCCTCGTTAGCGAAAATTATGAAATCATATCCGCTCATATTGTTGTATAAACCTTCAACAATACTTAAAGCAGCTATCTCATTTCCGACAGCTTTTCTTTGATCCTTAATAAATGTCAGGTCAATGCCTATAGTATAGGCCATATTCGTCTCCAATAAACATCTAAAATTAAGTCAAAACAATTATATATTAAATATATATCTTATGCAATTGAAATATCTAGTGATGTAAATACAATCAGATGATTATAATATTTCACGTAATTCTTTATACTTATCCTTTAACACAGGGTAAAGCGATTTATATATAGAATAGTACTTATCATATTCAATTGAGTTATTTTTATTATATTCATAAACATTATTAGTTGTAATTACATGTGTACAGGCGTCTGGAACTGACTTATATGAACCGCATGCAACACCTGCAAGTATTGCTGCTCCTAAAGCAGGACCTTCTG
>JBAZFL010000100.1:0-6392 GCA_041653455.1 Clostridia bacterium | reverse complement strand
AGCGTTAAATACAGATTCAGTAAAAAAAACGCACTACTAAGTGCGTTTTCTGGTACCGGCGGTGGGACTTGAACCCACACATAGTTGCCTATACTGGATTTTGAGTCCAGCGCGTCTGCCATTTCACCACGCCGGCTGATATCGTTTGTAATATTAACATAAATAATCAGATTTATGCAACAGGTTTATTAAAAATGTTATAATACTCATATGCTATATGGTTAATAGCAGGAAGAGGTGCAGCATGAGTCTGGATATAGTAAATAATTATACATTACTTTGCGATTTTTATGAGCTTACAATGGCAAATGGATATTATAAGACAGGTTATAAAAATAAAATATGCTATTTTGATATGTTTTTCCGTAACAATCCAGATAATGGAGGATTTGCAATTGCATGTGGATTAGACCAGGTTATTGAATATATATTAAATCTTCACTTTTCTGAAGAGGATATTGCTTTTCTCCGTTCCAAAAATTGTTTTGATGAAGGATTTTTGGAGTATCTTAAAACCTTCAAATTTACAGGAGATATGTATGCAGTTCCCGAAGGAACAGTGGTTTTCCCTAATGAACCTATGATAACGGTTAGAGCAAAAGCAATTGAAGCGCAGATTGTTGAAACATTCATACTTTTAACAATGAACCATCAGTCACTTATAGCGACAAAAGCAAACCGTATAGTACGTTCATCAAAGGGACGTCCTGTAATGGAATTTGGCGCAAGAAGAGCACAGGGCTCAGCAGCTTCAGTTCTGGGCGCTAGGGCAGCTTATATAGGTGGATGTGCAGGAACTTCATGTACTCTTGCAGAGAAAATGTATACAGTTCCTGCAGGTGGGACTATGGCTCATTCTTGGATTCAAATGTTTGATACTGAATATGAAGCATTTTATGCATATGCGAAAACATATCCTGATAACTGCACGCTTCTTGTAGATACATACAATGTTTTAAAAAGCGGAGTTCCTAATGCGATTAAAGTATTTAAAGAACTTAATATTGCAAAATGCGCTATCAGGCTTGATTCAGGAGATATTACTTATTTATCAAAGAAAGCAAGAGCAATGCTTGATGAAGCAGGAATGACTAATTGTAAGATAGTAGCTTCAAATTCTCTTGATGAGTACATAATTAGAGATATCATAATTCAAGGAGCTTCTTTAGATTCTTTTGGAGTGGGAGAGAGGCTGATTACATCTGAAAGCGATCCTGTTTTCGGTGGAGTATATAAACTTGTGGCAGTTGAAGATAATAATGGAAATGTTATACCTAAAATCAAGATAAGTGAGAATCCAACAAAAATAACTACACCGCATTTCAAGAAAGTTTACAGGCTTTATTGCAATGATCTTAAAAAAGCAGAAGCTGACCTAATATGCGTATATGACGAAGTAATTGATACAAGCAAGCCATTAACTATTTTTGATCCGGATTATACATGGAAGAAAAAGACTTTCGAAAACTTTTCGTTAAAAGAACTACTTGTACCTGTTTTTAAAAATGGTATCTGCATATATGATCGTCCTTCAGTAAAATCAATTAGGAAGTATTGTGAAAAACAAATATCAGAACAGTGGGATGAGGTTAAACGTTTTGAAAATCCTCATAATTACTACGTTGATTTATCTGAAACGCTGTGGAATATAAAGTATCAGATGCTTAATAAGGATTGACACGGATTCATATTACTGTATAATTTCTTTATGTAGAATGGGAGGATGGTAGGATGGTTAAAATCATTATTATTGCCATATTTATTGGTATACAGGTGGCTGTAGGTATTTACAGCGTAAAGAAAATCAACAGTGTTGATGATTTTTTATTGGGTGGACGAAAAATGGGTGCATGGCTTTCAGCATTGGCATATGGTACCTCATATTTCAGTGCAGTTATCTTTATCGGATATGCTGGAGGTATAGGATGGGAAATGGGTACATCCGCTATATGGATAGGTATAGGAAACGCGCTTATAGGAAGTTATCTTGCATGGAGGATACTCGCAAAAAGAACTCGTACAGTTACAAGACAGCTTAATGCTAAGACACTGCCTGAGTTTTTTCAGAAAAGATATGGTTCAGAAACTCTAAAGATCATTGCATCTGTATTAACATTTGTGTTTCTAGTTCCATATACGGCTTCGGTTTATAAAGGGTTAGGATATCTATTTGCAAAACTCTTTCCCTCTAATATGTCAATTGAAAACGCATTTACAGTTTCAGTAATCATTATGGCAGCTTTTACAGTACTTTATCTGGTACTTGGCGGATATGTTGCTACTGCACTAAATAACCTTATACAAGGCGTTATTATGATTGTGGGAACCATTATAATAGTTATATATGTTGTAAATTCACCTAATGTTAATGGTTTTGCGCAAGGATTAGAATCACTAAACAGTGTAAAGGATGGTTTAGGAACTCTTATAGGCCCTAATCCTTGGAAATTATTATCTTTAGTGATTCTTACAAGTTTTGGAGTTTGGGGACTTCCACAAATGGTTCATAAGTATTATGCGATTAAAGATGAATCAGCGATAAAAAGAGGTACTGTGATTGCGACAGTATTTGCAGCAATAATCGGCATCGGAGCATATTTGACAGGTTCATTCGGACATCTATTCTTTACAGAAATACCGAATAAATCTGTAGATACAATAGTTCCGGAAATGCTTTTTACTGTACTTCCTGATGTATTTCTTGGTATTTTTATGGTGCTTATTATGGCAGCTTCAATGTCAACATTGTCTTCCTTGGTTCTTGTGTCAAGTTCCTCGGTAACTGTGGATATAATTAAAGGGTATATTAAGAAGGATATGAGCGAAAAGAAACAAGTATTTCTGCTAAGAATTTTCTGTATTGTTTTTGTTGTTATTTCTGTTTTAATAGCACTTACTAACAACAATACTATAGTTACATTAATGAATCTTTCGTGGGGAACTCTTGCTGGAAGCTTTCTTGGCCCGTATCTGATAGGAATATACAGTAAAAAAGCTAATAAGATTGCTGCTTTTGCTGGAATGATTTCAGGCTTTACAATAATGATGACGCTTGTTATTATAAATGGGATGACTTATTCGACTATTGGAGGATGTATAGCAATGGGAACATCCATAGCTGTTACATTTTTAGTTTCAAGGTTATCAAAAAGTAAAAATTTTGAAATACAGGAGAGTACAAATGAAGCAACTGTTACTGGCAAATGAAGCGGTAGCAAGAGGATTATATGAAGCGGGTGTTACAGTGGTATCCTCATATCCTGGCACCCCAAGTACTGAGATAACTGAAACAGCATCAAAATATGAAGAGATATATACTGAGTGGGCTCCAAATGAGAAGGTTGCGCTGGAAGTTGCAGCTACATCTGCAATAGCAGGGGCAAGGTCTTTCTGTGCAATGAAGCATGTAGGATTAAATGTTGCCGCAGATCCTCTTTTTACTATGTCATACATAGGTGTAAACGCAGGTTTTGTAATTGCTGTAGCTGATGATCCAGGTATGCATTCATCTCAGAATGAGCAGGATTCAAGGTATTATGCTCAAGCATCTAAGATATTAATGCTGGAGCCTTCCGACTCGCAGGAAGCAAAGGATTTTACTAAAAAAGCATATGAACTATCAGAAGAATTTGATACACCTGTTATTTTAAGGCTTTCAACACGAGTAAGTCACTCGCAGAGTTTGACTTCATTAGAAGACAGGGTAAATGTACCCCTGAGAGAATATATAAAAAATCCCCAGAAAAACGTTATGATGCCTGCAATGGCTAGAGTTAAGCATGGGTTAGTTGAACAAAGAATAGCAAAACAAAAAGAATATGCTTTCGGATCGGATCTGAACCAGATGAGTATTAAGAATAGTAAAATCGGGTTTATATCATCAGGAATTGCATTTCAATATGCGCTTGAAGCCTTACCTGATGCTTCATATCTAAAGCTAGGAATTGTATATCCTATTTCAGAAGAATTATTAAAGAAATTTGCAGCTTCAGTCGAATTTATATATGTGATTGAGGAGCTCGAGCCTATAATAGAAAATGCTTGTTTAGCCTGTGGTATAAAGGTGGTTGGTAAGGAATTACTGCCTGTCACTGGGGAGTATTCCGTAGAACTGATTAGAAACAGAATATTCGGAGATAAACCTTTTAGTTATATGGATGGGTATGATATGGCTAAAATACCAAAAAGACCTCCTGTGATGTGTCCTGGATGCCCACATAGAGGTTTGTTTCATGTACTTAAAAAACTCAAACTTACTGTAACAGGAGATATAGGATGTTATACTCTTGGAGCATTAGAGCCTTTATCATCAATGGATACTTCGATATGTATGGGTAGCGGGGTTTCATCCCTCCATGGATTTAATAAGGCAAGAGGCGATGATTATATGAAAAAATGTGTCGGTGTAATAGGAGATTCCACTTTTATACATTCCGGAATAACTGGGCTTATAGATATCGTTTATAATAAAGGAGTCGGAACTGTAATTATTTTGGACAATTCAATAACAGGAATGACAGGGCATCAGAATAACCCTTTAAATGGTTTGGATATATCAAATAATCCTGCTAAAAAGATTGATCTTGCACTTCTTGCTAAAAGCATCGGAATTGACAGAGTAAGAATCATTGATCCTTTCAATATTGAAGATTCAACTAATGTAATTAGAGAAGAAGTAAATGCAATGGAACCTTCTCTGATAATAGCAAGAAGACCCTGCGCTTTACTTAAAACTGTTAAGTATAAAGGACTTGTTGAGGTTAATAGAGATAAATGTACTAAATGTAGAGCATGCATGAGTATCGGATGTCCTGCAATTTCATTTAAAAATAATCAAATTGAAATAAACGCATCATTATGTAATGGATGCGGATTATGTATTAATGTATGCAAATTCGGTGCACTGAACAAAAAGGAGGAGGAGTAATGATCAAGTCAATAGTTATAGCCGGAGTAGGCGGACAAGGTACATTACTGGCATCTAGACTTATTGGAGAAGCGGCTACTTTGAAAAATTATGATGTGAAAGTATCAGAAGTACATGGAATGGCTCAACGTGGGGGTTCAGTTATAACATATGTTCGATATGGTGATAAGGTGATATCTCCAATAATACCTTTGGGAGAGGCTGATGTTCTTATTGCATTTGAACAGCTTGAAGCATTAAGGTGGGCAAATTACTTAAAAAAAGGTGGTCTTCTGATAAGCAATACTCAAAAAATAGATCCAATGCCTGTAGTTACAACCAAAATGGAGTATCCAGATGACATAGTTGAGTTTCTAAATAACAGGATAGATAACTGCCATTTCATAGATGCACTAGAAATTGCTGTTAAATCTGGATCTTCAAAAGCCGTTAACTCTGTCTTGATAGGAAGAATGGCAAGAGAGTCAGAAATAGAAAAGGAAGTATGGCTACAGGCTTTAAATAAAATAGCACCAGCCAAATTCATTGAACTGAATATTAAGGCTTTTGAAGCAGGATATAATTATTGGATTTAATGGTAATGTAAAATAATCTTTTTAGGATGTGTATAACACATCCTATTTGCTATATACGGACAGATAATATATAATTATCTTTAATGCATATTGTAACTTTAGTAAGGGGTATTTATGAGCATTACCGAAAAAGATAGAATTTTTGAAGAAACAAGATTAAAAGAAGTTTACGAGAAATTAATTACAAGAATTGAAGATCTTGAAATATCTTTAAATGATAGCCTTATACGTTTTAAAGAGAGTAATGAACAAATGTGGGATAACGGAAAACGAAATCTTGTAGATTTTTCAGATGCGATTGAAAACATGCCTTATCTGGATAGTATCAAATCAGACTTCTTTAAACTTGAGACAGTTAAAAAAGAGTTGAAACGAATGATGATGCTTCAAAGGGATATGTATTTTGGAAGAATTGATTTCTTAGAAGAAAATGAAAAAGATATTGAAAGAATATATATAGGAAAATTCAGTTTTACTGATGATTCCGGTCAGTATTTAGTTTTTGACTGGCGTGCTAATATATGCAGCCTTTTTTATGAGAATGAGATTGGTGATGTTCATTATGATGCTCCTGATGGAAGGATATATGGAAATATGTCAAAAAAAAGGCAGTTTGAGATAATGCATGACAGAATCATTACAATGTTTGATTCATCAATAATGATTGATGATGATATTTTAAAAGATATTTTAAGCAAATCTAAAGATACAAAAATGGGCAACATTGTTGAAACAATACAGAAAGAACAGAATCAAGCTATTAGAAGCACATACAACACAATTATTGTAGATGGTCCTGCAGGATGTGGTAAGACTTCAATCGCAATGCACAGAGCCGCATGGCTTATGTATAAATTCAAAAATGAACTTCAAAACAGTCAGATTATTAT
>JBAZFL010000099.1:0-6493 GCA_041653455.1 Clostridia bacterium | reverse complement strand
ACTACTAAAATCCATAAATTCTTTTTTCTTTTATATCTTTTCCCATGATACATTCTTCTCTCTCTTTTGTTAAAAATGTTATCGCTGAAGTATCTTATCGGCTAATGCAATAAAGAACAGAATTCGTCTGTAATTATCGAATACCCACACTGAGTACATGTATTTCTATATCTGTGTAAAGTCTCTCCGGGTATATGCCCAAGATCTTCACATACCCAGTTGTGTGAAGTCATTCTATATGATTCGATTTCCCATGTTTCCCCACATATCATGCATTCAATATCCCAATGTGTTGTCTCATAACAAATACCTGGATCAATATACTGATATGTTTTAGTCTCATTTATATCCCAATAATCCCATCCATGTGAACACATCGCGGCATATGCAGTAATTGATGATAATGTTATTAATGCAATAATTAGAATGCATAAGACAAGTTTCTTCGTCTTTTTCATACTATATTTCCTCCGTTTAATAATATATAAATATTTTATTCCTGTATATATTGATTGTCAATAATGATAGAGTCAGATGATAGAGTCAATTTACTGTAGGGTTTAAGAAGAAGTCTTCCCGCAAACAAATATCTGCATCTAGATGATGCAGTATGGTGAACATCATTTCAACACACCCCCGTATTTCCATGAGAAGCTATCTGAGCGGTGTCCTCTTTTCCTGCGATATCACTGGAATACTCACGTTACTGTAGAACTCCTTGTGCGCCCTTGCCTCCATAGCCGGCTCATCACACTCATCTTCCTTCTTTGCGGAGGTCCATGCTTCCTCCCCTGCGGGAGGAAAGACTCCACCCTTGAAACGCTGTTTTTAATGATGGACGAGAAGTTCATGCCGTTCCAGAGGGAGCCTCAGAGGAGGTCCATGGTGCACCATGCGGTGATATTCAAAGGAATGGGGCCTACCCAAGGGTATGCGAAGAGAAATATGCTCATCAACAGGCATGCGGTCGCTTCAACAAACCAGAATTCGCTTAACTACAAGGTGTCAGACTACATGTGCGAGGCATATGATGCAGGCAGGGTAAGGATAAAGGCCTCAGCTAAGGAATACGCCAATGTATATGATATGCTATGAGTAAATTTTCTTAAAATATTCATCATTGCCTTTTAGCCTTCTTCATAAGGAATATAACATTCTTTCGGACCTGCATAAATACCACTATGGCAAAAGACAGTACTGTGGTAATGAAAGATATTACAGCTGAAATAATTACTGTGCCTCTTGACCTGTCAGATATTATGGCTAAATCTTTCACCGCATTGCTGTCCTTTGCCAGGTCTGCCAATGCCATACCAGTTATCCTGTTGTATGCAGCTGTTCCGGCTATTGAGCATATTATTGCAGCAGTTAATGCTATCAGAACTATCGTCATCAGTATGGATATAAATGTCTTGGACCTGCTTGTGCCCAATGAACGCATTATAGCGATATCCTGTCTGCTTCTTGAGGTGTATGTTGCTATGAAAACAGCAACAACAGTTACCCATACGAGTATTGATATAAGGGCAATCAGCATTGATATGTCACTGTACTCGTCCAATATCTTGCTAACTTTTGAATAGCCCTGATCAAAATAGTAGAACATGCCTCCATATCCCGCTTCTTCCATTTCCTCCTCAAACGCTTCTATGTATCCGTTTTTAATAATAATTGAAAATGAACCTGGTATGCTGGTCCGTAATAAATCAGTGTAAACAAGCTTGTCTGTATATCTTTTTATAGTATGTACGGTTGGCTCTGTATTGAAATCCCCTTCTATTGATTTCTGAGGAACAAAAACCGCGTTATTGGTAAAAGTAAATTCATTTCTGTCTGCTCTCTTCTCTGTTGCATATGCTCCTACTATCTCGTACTCTACTTCGGTTACAAAACCACTATAAGGGTCATATCCCTGTGGCAGCCATATATCTAGGCTGTCTTTTCCCTCCAGCGTCCTCATTACACCCGGCTCGATATCTGCACTGCTTATTATACTGGAGTAAATCATGAATTCGTTTTCATACACATGTAACTTTAGTTTATCCCCTATCTTAAGCTTGTTATTTGCCGCAAAGGAACTGCTGACAACACAAACTTTCGCGCCGTTTTCATATTCCTCTTTTGTTATATTCCTTCCTTCTACAATGTATGCTTCATTTGTATTGAACAAATATATACTGTTAATGTTGTTTGTCAAAATTAGTTCTGCTGAATACTGTGTTATCCTGCATTTTTCTACTCTATCTGCCCATACCCCCTTTTCTTGTTCAATAAAGTCATATGCTGTTGTGTCAAGCCTATGCATCATATACAAGGATTGTTCATTAAGTTTTAGAAATACTTTGTTTTCATCAAGCTCTCCGAATTCTTCTTTCATAGTTACTGAATCGTAATCCACATACTCTTCATATTTGTAGTAAGGCACCGGCAAATTATCTATACGTCCGTTTATATATTTATCATTCGGATAATATGAATAGCACTTAACAAATATGATATATTTCTCACCGACCTTGAATGGGCTTTTATTATCCTCTGTGATATATGTTCCGATAATACTTATATACTGCGGTTCTTTATATCTGCTGATATAATCTGGTAATATATTGAGGTCGCTGTAATCTATCATGAATGTGGCTTTATAGTTAAGCCCCACCATGAGTTTAAAACTTTCGCATACACCTGTAACAATAGACAAACAATAAGGATATGTTTCTGCTTCAGTACCTTGTTTTACATCCACATTAATGTTTTCGTTATACCCCATTACATATTCCCGTATATCCGTAGTTATAGTATACTCTGATTCCATAGCTTTTTCCTTAACTCTTGATAGGATGGAATAATCATACAAAGGAGGATCTGCTTTTACATAACTCTGCTCAATAAACTCCAGCTCAGACAGCACACCTATTGTTGTAAAAGTGTCTTTAACATGCTTGATACTTTCAGAAGAATATCTCCACATGGCAAGACTTGTACATAATGAAGTTGCTGTTAAAGCTAACAGCAATATGTATATGATACTTTTTGCAGGCGTCCTGTAAAACGATTTAAAAGAATACTCCATAAATCCCCTTCTTATACAACCATATTTGGCTTAATCTATACTCTCTATCCATGTATAACAAAATTCATATGCTAAGCCTAATTCATTATCCTTTCCTTTATACTTTTCCGCATTGTCTGCAGGAGCAAAATATTTTTCTAAATATTCTAAAAATGGTGTAATATCTATATCCTTTTTTGTCTCTATAACAATTGATTCAATATATTCACTCTTATATGGTTCAATTACATATTTTTCATTATACCCTACATATGTTAAATAAATTGTATCATACTTATCTGTAGTGACATATTCACCAATAGGTTTAAATTCAGAATATACAATAGGAAATCCACCATCATATTCTTCCTCTGTATGATAAGTAATCATGAGATCTGATTCTCCTTGGCTGTATTGGCTAGACGCATTATTAAATGTTGATGGAACTATTGCATACCCTTTAACAAAACCCTTACAGTCCTCCTCTCTTGGTATTATAAGGTCCTTTTCGGTATAGTCTCCATAGAAAATAATCTCACAATCACTTTTTCTGTTTATTATGTTGCTTGTACTGGTAACTGACTGATGAAACATGAGATCTAAAAGCGGCTTATAGTCATCAATATCTACTCCTCTCCACCCGATAGTAATACCATACATTTCATAATTAGTATACAAAGGTTTTGAAGATCTATCAACTCCCATAACCGCTGTACTGATAACTATATCGTCTATGTACTGTGAATATGTCATATAATCATTTATCAATATATCGGCATATACATGTGACATATTAAGATCTGCCCCACCATCAATTCTTGAAATTGTTAGAATATTCTTTTCGTTCTTTACTGCTGGTGTCTCTGATGATACCGTATTTGTACTTATGGAATGTTTAAACTTATATATATATGGTTCATCAAACCAATTCAACTTATCTTCATATTGATCAATCATATTTGCTTCAGCGAAATACCTTCTAAGATACTCTAATAATTTCGTAAGATTTTTCTCCTCATTTATATCTATTTCCAAAGTATCAACATATTCTGAAATATAACTACTGCTTGCATCAAACAGCCCTTCAAAATCTGTATATGAAACATATATTGTGTCATATTTGCCTTTAGTAGTATACTCGCCTATTATCTTGTACATGCCCAAATAGTTTGCATGTTTCAAGGTCAATATTTTTTCATCAGTAGATAACTCTTCGTTAATATATTTACTCATTGATGAAGGTATTATTATATACTTATTACCATCCTTAAACTGTTCTTCAGAATATCCTTCGTAAAACACTACACTACTTCTTCTTTTATCTGATATTATAGTGCTTATATCTGTTATGCCTTTAAAGTACTTTATACCTCCCAAGTCATCCAAAGTATTTTTGTAACTTGTATTTACAAAAACGTTCTCAACTGCTCCCCAGGATATGCCTGCTTTACTGAAATCAAAACTTACAGTAGATATTTTCAAGTTTAATATCTCTTCCTCAAAAAATGAACTGGATGTAAAAAATATCTCTGAGTATTTGTATGGCATTTTTAAAGAACCGTTACCATCCATTCTTTTTATTACTATATCATTATCAAAGTTTTCCTTCTGTTTGAACAGATCATCCTTGAACAAAATCAATATTGCTGCAATAATAGTAATCATAGCAATACTAATTATTAGTATCCATATAGTTTTATTGTTTACCCTTTTATTATTTTCCATTACAAATCTCTTTTCTTTATAATATTGGACCTTATAAACTTGAAATAATACTTAATGTATTAATGGGCAGAATTCTTCAGTAATTACTGAGTATCCACACTGTGAACATCCAGTTTCAAATTTATGTAGAGCTTCACCTGCTATATGCCCTAAATCTATACAATACCAGTTATGATTAACTATAGAAGTACCCAATACAATAATCCACCTTTCCCCACATATCCTGCATTCAATATCCCAATAAGTTGTTCTAAAGCAAGCTTCCGGACCATAATAGGTATATGATTCTACTTCGCTTTTATCCCAATAATACGAGTCATGTATACATTCAGCATATGCATTGCTTGCTAACCCCAAAATAATAGCTATGAGTATTGTGCATAGATAAAATCTTTGTTGCTTTTTCATATGTTTTATACCTCCACTTATATATATATTAGTACAATATCACTAAGTCCAAGTTAATCGATTCGGGAGTTAACATTATAGAGTAAATTTACTGAAAGTTAAATTTGCCAGAAAGACTCATATAATCTCTATAAGTAATAGCACTATAAAGAAATACTATTTCGAATAATGCACAAACTGATATATATATGGGTCATCAAACATATTAATCTTACCTTCATATTTCTCAAGAGAATCTGCATCTGCAAAATATTCCTCGAGATACTCTATAAGTTTTGTATAATCTTTTCCTTCATTTAATATAATCAAAAGAGTATCAACATATTCCGACATTTCAATTTTAGCTGCTTTTAAAAGCTTTACCATGCTTGAATATGATACATATATCGTGTCATACTCATCTTTTGTTGTGTACTCCCCAATTATCTTATACTGACCTATAGAATTGGATTCAGAAGAGTGACGCAAGGTCATTACTTTTTCTTCAGAAGTAAGCTCATCATTTATATACCTGATCATTGATGATGGTATGATTACATAGTCATTACTACTGTCTGTCAGTATCTGTTCAGAGTAGCCTTCGTAAAATATTACGCTGCTATTTCCTTTTTCGTTGATTATCGAACTTGTGTCTGTTATACCTTTACAGTACTTGATTCCTCCTAGTATTTTAAGGGCATCCTTATCTCCCGTATTTACAAGACCATTATTTGACATCCCCCATCTTATACCTTCTTCGGATATCTCGAAATTTACAGAGGAAATACTTATCAACTCAATCTCTTCTTGAAAAAGCAATTTATCCATAAGGATTTTGTCTATGTACTTATAGGGCATCCTTAAAGAATCCTGTCCATCTATTCTTTCTATGGCAATTGCATTGCCATAATTGACTTCCTCTTTTTTATTAAATAGTTTCTCACGGAATACAACCAGAACCGTTGCAGCTATAGCAACAGTAATGATGCACACTACTAAAATCCATAAATTCTTTTTTTCTTTTATATCTTTTCCCATGATACATTCTTCTCTCTCTTTTGTTAAAAATGTTATCGCTGAAGTATCTTATCGGCTAATGCAATAAAGAACAGAATTCGTCTGTAATTATCGAATACCCACACTGAGTACATGTATTTCTATATCTGTGTAAAGTCTCTCCGGGTATATGCCCAAGATCTTCACATACCCAGTTGTGTGAAGTCATTCTATATGATTCGATTTCCCATGTTTCCCCACATATCATGCATTCAATATCCCAATGTGTTGTCTCATAACAAATACCTGGATCAATATACTGATATGTTTTTAGTT
>JBAZFL010000098.1:0-6614 GCA_041653455.1 Clostridia bacterium | reverse complement strand
CTAAGGAAGCCGGAAGAAAGATGGAAACATAGATCAGACCATGAGCTTTATTGTGCGGGACATCTTATGGAAGCTGCAGTTGAATACTATAATGCAACAGGAAAAGAGAAATTTCTGAGGCTTATGGAAGATTATGCTGACTATATATATAAAGTGTTTATAGTTGATGCATCTGCAACGTTTAAAACACCGGGGCATGAGGAAATTGAACTTGCTCTTGTGAAGCTTTATGATGCAACAGGAAAAGAAAGATATCTTGACCTTGCCAAACACTTCATTGATAAGAGAGGGGTTGAAGAAGAGCCTTGGATAACTAGCAATTATAACAAATATAATACACAGGATTTTTTACCTGTAAGGCAGCAGAATACTGCAGAAGGACATGCTGTAAGAGCAGGTTATCTGTATTCAGGAATGGCGGATATTGCACAAAGATATAACGATAACGAACTTCATAATGCATGCAAAGCGATTTTTACGAATATAGTAAATAAAAGAATGTATATAACCGGAGGTACCGGATCATCGCATTTAGGTGAAGCATATACATTGGATTATGATCTTCCTAATACAAAGGGATATGCGGAAACATGCTCGGCAATTGCTCTCGCATTTTTTTCCCAACGCATGCTTTTGCTTGATAAGGATTCAGTGTATGCTGATACAGTGGAAAGAGTACTTTATAACGGTATGCTGTCAGGAGTATCTCTTGATGGTAAAGCATTCTTTTATGAAAACCCATTGGAATTACAACCTGTTTTAAATAACAGGAATGTGTCAACAGTTCTCACAGAAAGAAATCCCATAACACAGAGAAAAGAAGTATTCAGCTGCTCATGCTGCCCTCCGAACGTAATAAGATTTATAGGAGCGATAAATGAATATATATATTCATATGAAAAGAGTACCATATTTATTAATCAATTTATATCATCAACAGCAGATTATGAAGGTGTAAAGGTTGAGATGGGAACAAATTTCCCAGACAGCGGGAAAGTTGAAATTAAGATATCAGGAGCTGAAAGGTTGGCTATACGAAAACCATACTGGTGCAAGGAGTTAAAAATAACTCTTAATAATAAGACATATCAATACTCAATGGAAAGAGGATATATATATATTGATCTGAACAGGAATGAGAATATAGTAAAAATCAATATGGATGTATCTGTAAGACTGGTGCATAGTAACCCGAAAATACATGATAATTCACATAAAACTGCAGTAATGAGAGGTCCGATAGTTTATTGTGCAGAAGGAATAGATAATGATTTTCCACTAAATGATATAGAGTTTTGTAAAAATCTGAATTATCAATTATTAAAATCTGAAGTATTAAATGCATATATTATTGACATTGATATAAAAATACCAATGGATAGTGAGGAACTCTATACTTTTAAACACTTTGAATATAAAAAGACAAAATTAAGATTGATACCTTATTACTGTTTTGCCAACAGGAGTGAGACAGAAATGAGAGTCTGGTTATAATCTATTTCTATAGGATTGGGAAAACTGAAAAATAGCACTCTATGTGCTATTTAGCTTTCGAAACTTTGTATGAGGAGTTATTTGTTATGTTTCGGTATTATTAGCGCTTCTTGGTGTCTAGTCAGAGGAGGAAAGGAGTTATAAAGCTCAGCTGCTATTAATACAACTACAGTATAATTAGCAAGTGTTAATAAATTATGAACAAGTTGTTAACTTTTCGTGAATTATTTACTCTGATCTTAATGCCTCCACTGGATCGCGTTTAGATGCCATGCTTGCAGGGATAGTTCCACCAAGCACTGTCAAAGCTACGCTTATCAGAATAAGTGCTAATGCATGCAACGGATTCATAATTGCAACATTGTCAAGATTTGACAGATTCTTCAGGATAAGATTTGTCGGTATTATAAGAAGTCTTGCAATAAATATGCCAATTGCTCCTGAAAATGCACCAATAATAAATGTTTCTGCATTAAACACTCTGGTAATATCCTTTTTTCTTGCTCCAAGAGCTCTTAATACGCCAATTTCTTTTGTCCTCTCAAGAACTGATATATATGTGATAATGCCTATCATTATAACTGATACGATTAAAGATATAGAAGAAAAAGCAATCAGCACATAAGTAATCGCATCCATTATATTTCCTGAAAGAGTTGTTACCATGCTTGCAAGATCTGTATAAATAATTTCATCCTCAGGATTCTGCTGGTTTGCATTATATGCATCAAGATAAGCTAGTACTTCATCTTTTGAATCAAAATCTGTAGGATATATGCTTATTGCATATGGAACGGAAGTGGCTCCCAATACCTGGAGCAGTCTTTCCTTGTTCATCTGTGCTAAAGGTGAAGCAGGTCCGAGTATGGAAAACACATTGTATTCAACTTCCATCTGTTTTTGTACGACTTGGGAATTTTTCGCATTCTCCATTACATAAGTTACTAATTCTTCAGTGTATGCAACTCCCGGATCGAGAATAGGCATAGTTGCCTGATCTTTCTCGCGTACTATTCCACATATACATAAGGTAACGGATTTTTCACTGTCGTAAACTGCTTGAAAATCAGAATTGACTATATAGTGTTCATTGAATGGAACATAAAGGTCATCGTTCATTACAAGATGAAACTGTATTCCAAGAATTTCCTCAAAGCTTATTGTTTCAAGAGAAGCATCAAGCCCCAAAGATTCTAATATCTTAATGTTTACTCTGTTCTTTTCATCTACTACAAGAACAAGTTCATACATGGATTCTGGGTATTTGCCAGATAAGAGATCATAATTTGTTTCAATAACGCTTAAGCTGTTGCTGTCCAGGCTTTTTGGAATAACAGAGAATCTGATATCAGATGAGCTTAATATTCCTACATCTCCATTTTTCTTTATCATAAGATTAAAGTTTATCGCACGTGAATATTGAAGACCGGAAACCAATAAAGGGTCTATTTTTTCTACATAACTTACATATTCTTCAGTTATATTGTTGGTATGCCTCATAGATGACTGAGAAGGATCATAAGGATATATTGCTTTGATATCAGGGAAATCATCTGCTGAACCGAAAATATATTGATTTCTCATAGTCTGAAGTTGGTCATAATCAACATTCATAGCACTTTGGGATATCATAATAGGAAAAGCTGACATGGTTTCTTCTTCAAAGCTTTTAACTTGCTTATCAAAACCGTTCGATAATGCAAGTATAAGAGCAATACCTATTATTCCTATACTTGATGCAAATGCTGTCAGAATGGTACGGCCTTTCTTGGTCATAATGTTATTGAAAGAAAGACTTAGAGCAGTGAAGAAGCTCATTGCGGTTTTCTTAAATGAATATTTTTCCTTATCAGAAATATCCTCAATAAATGGATTAGTATCTCCTATAATCTCTCCGTCTATTAGGTTTATTATCCTGTTTGCGTATTTAGTTGCGATTTCTTTGTTATGTGTAACCATAATTACGAGCTTGTCTTTTGCAATGTTTTGAATAAGATTAAGTATCTGGATACTTGTTTCTGAATCCAAGGCTCCTGTCGGCTCATCTGCAAGAATTATATCAGGATCATTAACAAGAGCTCTTGCTATTGCAACACGCTGCATCTGTCCGCCTGAAAGTTGTGATGGTTTCTTTTTTGCATGTTCCTTTAGTCCAACAAGTTCTAAAGCATCCATTGCCTTTTTTCTTCTTACCGCTTTGGAAACACCACTTAATGTAAGGCTTAATTCTATATTCTTAACCACACTGATATGACCTATGAGGTTGTATGACTGGAAAACAAATCCTACGGAGTTGTTTCTATAAGCATCCCATTCGCTGTCTCTGAAATTTTTTGTGGACTTTCCATTAATGACCAGATCGCCTGTGTCATATCTATCGAGCCCTCCTATTATATTTAATAATGTTGTCTTACCTGATCCGGATGGGCCAAGTATAGCGACGAACTCATTCTTCCTAAAAGAAACGGAAACACCATTCAATGCATTTTGCATGAAGTCTCCTACTATATAGCTCTTTTTTATATTTTTAAGATTCAACACGTACTAATACCTTCTTTCTGATAGCTGTCCTTCTAATTCTATGCTCAGATTATGAATTATATGTTAACAAGCAAAAAATGTAAATAATCATATAATTTAAGTGGTATATAGGTTTTTTACCGTTATAATTGAAAATCATTGACTATACTGATTTTCTAATCTAAAATAGTAGGGCGAGCGGATGTGGCGGAATTGGCAGACGCGCTAGATTCAGGTTCTAGTGGTTGCAAAATTGTGCAGGTTCAAGTCCTGTCATCCGCACCAAAATAGAACCGTAATTTTGATACAAGGTGTCACTATTGCGGTTCTTTTAGCTATTTATACTGATTTTTGATCTTTCAGTTCATTTGTAAAAGAGAAAAAGGCAAATAGTTGCAAAAATATCTTTTACACTGGTTGACATTCAAAATTAAAATGATATAATAAAAGAGAAAAATGCAAATAGTTATAAAAATATCTTTTGAAATGAGGCTGAGTATGGAAATCTCACGTGATTATTATCTTCACAAATTAATAAATAGGCGAGGAAACGGAATGATTAAAGTAATCACAGGTGTTCGCAGATGTGGAAAATCGTATTTGCTGAACTCATTATTTTATAATTTTCTGCTAAGGGATAAAGTTCAAAAGGATCATATTATTAAATTCGCTTTTGATTCTGCCGAGGATTTAAGCAAAATAGGCGAGAATTTAATTGAATTAGATAAGGACGGGCGAAAGGTTAATCCCGAAAAATTCATGTTATTTATTCGCGAACAAATGAATGATGACGATAAATATTATATTTTATTGGATGAAGTGCAATTGCTTGGAAGTTTTGAAGCGGTATTGAATGGTTATCTGCGAAATGAAAATATGGATGTTTATGTTACCGGAAGTAATGCTAAATTTCTATCCAGTGATATTATTACTGAATTTGCTGGTAGAGGGGATGAAATTCGTATGTATCCTCTTAGTTTTTCAGAATTTATGTCTGTTTTCAAAGGTGATAAATATGAGGGATTGTCACAATATATGCTATATGGAGGTATCCCGCTTGTAGTATTACGGGATAATCCAATAGATAAAGCAGCCATGCTTACAAATTTATTTGATGAAATATATATTCGCGATATTGTAAAACGACATAAGATTAGAAATCGAGGAGAGCTTGAAGACCTTCTTAATATTCTTTCCTCTTCAATAGGCTCTTTAACAAATCCGGAAAAAGTCAAGAATACTTTTAGAACGGTAAAAAAATCCAGAATTACTTCTTCCACGGTAAAGAAGTATCTTGATTGTCTAGAAGAATCTTTTTTGCTTGAATCCGCTCAAAGATATGATGTAAAAGGAAGGAACTATATTGAAACACCGCAAAAGTACTATTTTTCAGATCTAGGTTTGAGAAATGCGCGAATCAATTTTCGTCAATTCGAACAAAACCATACAATGGAAAATACTATTTATAACGAATTGCGTATGAGGGGATATCGTGTGGACGTTGGTGTTGTACCAATTGCCGAAAAGAAGGATGGGAAAGTGATAAGAAAGCAATTAGAAATTGATTTTATTTGTAATATTGGGATGAAAAAGTGCTACATACAGTCCGCCTATTCTATTCCAGACGAAGTAAAGATGGAACAAGAAACAAAACCTCTCAGAAAAGTAGAGGATTCTTTTAAAAAAATAGTGATTACAAAGGATATTGTATCCCCTTCTTACGATGAGAATGGAATTTTGATGATTAACATTTATGATTTTCTTCTTAATCCTATTAGTGTCTCACTTTAATATCACCTTAGTTTGTGATGACTTTTTGAAACATAGTTCTGAAAATTTCTATGATATTATATGTTCATCGTAACAATGATGCACTTTGAATATAAACAAGAAGCAACTAAAAAAGCAGACTTGTTGCTCAAAGCTGGAGGAATATTCTGTTTATCCATTCATAAAAATCAAAGAGAATATATTAATCTGGGAAGTATTCAGTTATGCTCTAAGTATAGATGTATGTTATACTACTATGCGAGGAGAACATATTATGTCAAATGCAATGGAAATAGTAGATATTACACCTGACTTATTACAAACAATTCTAACGACTTTCAATACTGATAATGAAAGGGAATTAACTCGTAAAATCATTGAATGCTATGTAGAAAACGGGTTTACTGTAAAGGTAAAGCAATATAATCAGCCATGCATGAAAGGAACTTATCGTATATTATGCTTTATTAAGAAGAGTGCTGAAGCTGTTATTATTAACAATAAAGGTATGGGACGCGATGGAGTTAGTTTTCAAATACGAATTGATGAAAGAGAAATCTTTGAAAGGTTGAATGAGTTAAGCGAAAATATCAGAAAACAAATTCTAAATGCTACTGATTGCAGTTACTGTTCATCCAAATGCGAGGGTAAAAAATACATTTTTACTTATCAAGGTAATGAATACACGAAGTGCCGATTCATTTGTAATAACTTTTGTTTTCAGAATATTGGTAACAATGATATTAACGATTTTATGGATATTATAAACAATGAAATTTTATATAATCAGACTCATATAAAGAAATCTAAATCTTGAATCCAATATATTA
>JBAZFL010000097.1:0-6649 GCA_041653455.1 Clostridia bacterium | reverse complement strand
CTGTAACGGATTTCAAGCTCTTGTAAAACTTGGACTTGTTCCATATGGTAAAATAACAGAACTGTCCGAATATAGCCCTACATTGACTTTTAACAGTATTGGAAGGCATATATCATGTATGGTAAACACAAAAGTCGTGTCAAAACTTTCTCCCTGGTTTTCTTGTGCCAAACTTGATGAGGTATATACTATACCAGTTAGCCATGGTGAAGGAAGATTTATATGCACGAATGATGAATATGAGAAACTTGCAAAAAATGGACAGATTGCAACTCAGTACGTGGATGATAACCAAAAACCTTCTTATGATATCAGATATAATCCTAATGGGTCATATTATGCTATTGAAGGAATAACAAGTGCTGACGGCAGAATACTTGGAAAGATGGGGCATTCTGAGAGAATAGGGAAATATGTAGCGAAAAATGTCCCAGGAAATAAGGACCAGATGCTATTTGCATCAGGAGTGAAATACTTCAAATAGAGCATAGGAGGAGTAAAATGATTTCGAAAACAGTTATAAAGAAAGTGCTAGAATTCGATAACCCAGGAAGAATAGGATATGATTTTCTTGACGGGTCTTTCAGGGATATGAAATATGTTGAACTCAATTTACCTAAAAAAGAGGAATATAAGTGGCAGAAACCTGAATATTTTAAAGATATGTACCCAAAATACAGAAATTTTGACGGATTTCTGCATCTTGATGAATATAATAACTTATGGGGAAGGATGACTCATGATACGACAGGCGGAGGGGAAGTTCTTGAAGGCGGTTTAAAATCATGGGATGATCTGAAATTTTATAAATTACCGGATATAGATGACGAAAAAAGATTTGAAAAAGCTCATCTGAGCGTAGAGCCATATAAGGAAAGATTTATATTAGGGTCTTTGCCTGGCTGCACTTTCGCAATTATGAGGTATATACGAAAAATGGAAATCTTTCTTGCAGATTTAGTTCTTGAAGAAGAAAATGTATTAAATCTTCAGGATTTGGTAATCAATAAGCTAGTTAACATGGTGGAGATGTATGGTTCAATGAAGTGTGTTGATGCAATTTTTTTCTGTGAAGACTGGGGTACACAGGACAGACTATTGATATCTCCTGCAATGTGGAGAAAAATCTTCAAACCAGCATATACAAAATTATGCGACAGTGCTCATAAGAATAATTTGAAGGTTATTATGCACTCATGCGGATATATATACGAAATTTTAGATGATCTTCTCGATGCAGGTATTGATGCATTCCAGCTTGATCAGCCGACATTGATGGGAATAGAAAAATTAGCAGATAAGATTAGTAAGAAAGCCACTTTATTTTCACCAGTTGATATACAGGCAATACTGCCGACAGGTAACAAAGAGTTTATTGAAAAAGGCGCTCAGCAAATGGTTGATCTTTTTTATAAAAATGGTGGACTTATTGCAAAAGATTACGGAGACTATAACACTCTGCACATAAAAGATGAATGGGCTGGATGGGCTCGAAACAAATTTTTCGAAATTGGCGGGCAGGACCCTAGAAAAAAGTAATAATTCACGACTTTTAAGTTTTGTGATATCATATATGAGATTGAATTTTGGAGCGGTTAATTGACAGATTTAGATAATGACAAGCTTGAGCAAGCAAAAATAAATGAGGATCATATAGAAGATGAGATAAAAGATTCAGAAACAATCTTGGATGAATCACAGAAGATTAGCGCTCATGAATACACTGAGGGAATTATTGATGAACAGAAATATCCAAATAAAGAAAATAGGGTATTTACATTCATCGATAACATCTGGAAATTTTTCAGCAAAGAAGAGAGAATGAAACGAATAGAAAGAAAAAAACATAAGACTGTTAAAATAGTCGTATATAAACCAAAATCCCAACTGAGAAAATTTATATCTTTAATGATATGGTTATCATTTCTTTTCTTGTTAGGGTTTGTTTTCTATAAAGGTTATACATTTACGAATAATTTAGTAAAACAGGTTAACGTTTTCGATCCCGCTTCTGCTATTGGTGAAATTGATGATAGTAATGAAAAAGTAGTAAACATACCCAGAGGAGCTACAACAAAAGATATAGCCAAAGTACTGCTTGATGAAGGAATAATAGCAAATGACACTTATTTCTGGGTATACTCGCTACTAATGGGTAACGAAGGGAATTACAAATCAGGTAATCATATTTTTGATGCCTCGGTAACATATGATTCTGGCGAAATTGATTTAATCACAGCACAAGGTTATGAAATGCTTATTTATATACTTTCTCAGGATAGTGTGCCTAATCCGACAAAAAAGATCTTTTTCACTGAAGGTCTTACCATAGCTCAGACTGTTCAGAAATTTACTGATAACGGAATAGGCGTGAAAGAAGATTTTTATAGTGTATGTAATAATTATGATTTTACATATGATTTCATAAAGCAGATACCTCAGGATTCCAGAAGAACAAACCGTCTTGAAGGTTATCTGTTCCCAGATACATATATTTTTGATATAACAGTTGAAGAAAACGAAAATATTAAAAAGATGCTGGACAATTTCAATGTTAAGTTTAATGAAACATATCGTGCAAAAGCAGAGGATCTTGGATTTACAATAGATGAAATCGTAATAATTGCTTCATTACTTGAAAAGGAAGCATCTACTATGGATGAAAAAGCCATGATTGCAGGCGTTATCTATAACAGATTAAAATCGGACGATACATATTTAAATTACCTTCAAGTCGATGCGACTATACAATATATATATTTAAATGAAACAGGAAAAGTTAAAGAACTCTTAACTAACGAGGATCATGAAATAATGAACAGTTATAATACATATATGTATAAAGGCCTGCCTCCGGGACCTATATGTAATCCTTCTTTGACGAGCATAGCTGCAGCTTTGTATCCTGAAGTCCATAATTATTATTATTATGTTGCAAAGAATGATGGTACAGATGCACACGCGTACGCAACAACTCTTGCTCAGCATAACTATAATATTGCCCTATATTCAAAATAAGCATGGAAAAGCGATTCAGCATTGTTAATAAAGATGTCGAAAAGTATATTCAGGAGACTCTTGCACCATTAAAAGGCAATCTTGGTGAAATACATTTTGAAGCGGTCAAAGAGGGTATACCTGTTTCAAGACTGGAAATTTTAAGGGTTTTGGAAACAATTTGTTCAATTAAAAGACCTGATGCAATACTGGAATTAGGCTGTGCTGTAGGTTTGACAAGTATTTTTTTTTCAAGTTATCTTTCAGATAATGGTTATATAGATACAGTAGAAAATGATATTAATATGGTTAATATGGCAAGAAGTAATATTAGAAAATTTTTACTAGACAAAAAAATTAATGTTATATATGCAGAAGCAATGGACTACTTAATAAATATTAACAAGAAGTATGATATTATATTTATAGATGCCGCTAAAGGACAGTATGAGAGATATTTCGATATATGTTCTAATCTTCTTAATGATAAAGGGATTATAATTGCGGATAATGTTCTATACAGAGGAATGGTCGCAAAGGGTGACAAAGTACCTCACAGACAGAATACTTTAGTTGAGAGATTAAGAAGTTTTCTTGATAAGATTGCACAAGATGAAAGGTTTAGTACATCGATATTGTCTGTTGGAGATGGGTTATCGATTTCGGTAAAAAAATGAAAAGAATCGAATTACTGGCACCTGCCGGAAATATGGAAAAATTAAAGTTTGCATTCTCATACGGCGCAGATGCCGTATATCTCGGGCTAAACAGATTCAGCTTACGGGATAAAGCAGACAACTTTACTTATGAACAGGTGTATACTGCTGTTAATTATGCAAAAACATTTAATAAGAAGATATATGTAACTCTCAATATACTACCCAAAAACAAGGATCTTTATGATATTATCGACACTCTGCAACATCTGTCAGATATAAAACCAGATGCAGTAATAATTGCTGATATCGGACTTATTGAGTTAGCGAAAAAGTATGCGAGTAATATTGATATCCATGTAAGTACTCAGGCTAATATTTTGAATTTAGAAAGTGCGAAAATATTCTGCAGACTTGGTGCTAAAAGACTTATACTTGCTAGAGAACTTTCATTGAAGGATGTTTCTGATATAAAAAGTGCAGTTGGAGATGAGTATGAGATAGAGATATTCATACATGGAGCTATGTGCATGTCATATTCAGGTAGATGCTTATTAAGTTCATACATGACCGGCCGTGATGCGAATCAGGGTGACTGCGCTCAACCATGCAGATGGAAATATGCTCTTATGGAAGAAAAACGACCAGGGCAATATTTTCCTGTATATGAGGATGAAAGTGGTTCATATATTTTAAATTCAAAGGATTTGAATATGATTAACCATATCCCAGAATTATTGGAATGCAAAGCAGATAGTTTTAAAATTGAAGGCAGGATGAAAAGTTCCTTTTATGTTTCAACTGTATGTAAAGCTTACAGGTCAGCTTTTGATGATTATTTAGAAGACAAGAATAAATACTTTGCTAATCTTAATGAATACAATGAGTTAGTTTCTATGGCAAGCCACAGACAGTTTACTACAGCTTACAACCTTGGGGAAGAGAGCAGCTATATTCAGAAAACAAAGGAATCCATGATATATTCTGATTCTAGTTATATAAGAAGCCATACATACACAGGATTAGTTGAAGAGTATGATAAAAATTCCATGTTAGCGAAAGTACACGAGATAAACCCAATATTTAAGGATGACACAGTTATTCTTATGTCACCTCATACGAGAAATTATGAGCAAAAAGTGAATGAGCTTTTTGATGAAGAAATGAATCCGATTGAAAAAGCAAATCATCCTGCAATGACATATTATTTAAAGACAGATATACCTGTCGAGAAAGACACAATTATTATTAAGAGAGGTGGACAATGAAAGATAATATAGGATTTATCGGAGCAGGGAACATGGGTTCCGCTCTTATAAAAGGAATTAAAAACAGCAATTCCAATATATTCATTTATGAACGGTACAAACAGAAAGCTGAATACCTTGCGGATTCCACAGTATTGTTTCTTGACAGTGTAGAAGAAGTACTCCAAAAATGCAATATTGTTTTCTTATGTGTTAAACCGGACAATTTGAATGAGCTGCTTGAACAGATAAAATCGTATGCAATATCTATGAATATTTTATTCATAACAATAGCAGCTGGCAAGAAAATAGAGTTTTATGAGAGCATCATTAATAAAGGGAAATTTATAAGGGTTATGCCTAACATGCCTGCTGCCATCGGATTAGGAATGTCTACCATATTCAAAGGAACAAACGCATCTGATGACGATTTATTAAAAGCTGTAAAATATATGAATTTTGTTGGTAAGACATTAGTTGTGAAAGATGAGTATGATATGAACATTACTACAGCTATTGCAGGATCAGGTCCGGCTTTTGTTTTTATGTTTATCAATGCTCTTATTGATATTGCTGTCAAGAATAACATATCTATTGAAAATGCGAAAATAATGGCATGCCAAATGATTTTAGGTTCAGCTAAATATGCCATGGAGCAGGATAAAGAAATTGAAGATCTTATAACAAGTATTTGTTCACCAAATGGTACGACAATTGAAGGAGTAAATGTCCTGAAATCATGTGGTTTTGAAAATATAGTAGAGAAAGCAGTGCTTGCAGCAAAAAACCGTTCAATCGATATGAGCTGCACTAATGAAAAAAAGTGTGAAGTAAAAATATATACTGATGGAGCTTGCATAAATAATCCTGGCCCAGGTGGATATGCAGCTATTCTGATAGCAAATGGTATTGAAAAAGAGATAAGCGGATACAAGGAAAATACAACAAACAATGAAATGGAACTTACTGCAGCTTTGCAAGGGCTTTTACAGTTAAATAAAAAGTGCAATATTACCATATATTCAGACTCAGCATATCTTGTCAATGCATTTAACCAAGGTTGGATTGATGTTTGGAAAAAAAATAATTGGACAAGAGGGAAAAATGAGGAAATAAAAAATCTTAAATTATGGAAATCTCTTGATGAAATGAATCTGATGCATAATGTAAAATGGGTTAAAGTCAAAGGCCATAGCGATGATGAATATAACAACAGATGCGACAGATTAGCAAATAAGGCAATTAAGGATAATATAACTGAATGACAAGAAAGTATATTGAACAGAATAATACACCTGAAGCAGTATTTTTATATTCCTTGCTAAAAACTGTTTTTGAAAGAAACATGAACTCTAATAAAAGGAATATTTCTAAAAACAGACTAATTAAAATGTCTTCATCTTTGACTTATGCCTCAAAACAAAAGCTGACTCCCAAAAATATAGAAATTTATCTGAAGAAAAATCGGCATCTTATATATTTGGCATTACCATATAGAGATAAACTAAGCATTAAGGATGAATGTTTTGATGAGATATATAAAAATATGGCTGCAAGCGAATTGTTTTTATATGAAAAATACAAAACAGCTGTCAATGATTTTCCTGATATGTTCAAATTGTTCGAAGATGAAAAAAATATAATGCAGCTCAGAACAAATACCGCTCTTTCAATATACATGGATACTTACCTGAAACGTATTGCAAAAGAGCAGATTCAAAAACTGATACCCCTAAACCCTAAAGATGA
>JBAZFL010000096.1:0-6872 GCA_041653455.1 Clostridia bacterium | reverse complement strand
ATGTTAAAAATCTCCATATCAGTATTACTGGTAAAGCTGGCGATGATACAAAGAAGGGTGTGATAAGCAGCATTGCGAATCCTTCAGCGCCACCTGCAGTGCCAGGAGTAGGAACATAGGATATGACGATTGAACAGATACATGTGCAAACGATTAAGGATAATGCATTATCAAAATTACCTTCAATAGCTCGCAGCATGAATACTGGAACCATATATATGCATATGAATTCTATTATTTGGATTAAAATTGCAAAAACCCAAAACCATGGCCTAGTTTTGAATATCCTGACACCTTCTTTAAAGCTTAAAAGTGATTCATATACAGTTTTTTCAATTTTCTCATGTTTCTTAGGAAAGAACTTTTTTATCAAGGACATTATAAAAGAAACAGTCTTATTAGCCAGTTTTCCTTTTCCCAAAAATGCCAGAAACACGCCTACGATTATCGAACAAATGATAACTGCGGGTATAAATATTGCATAAAAATGAGGTATGTGCTGCAACAGATATTTTCTTAGCAAGAGGAACCCGAAAATAGAAAGGAATAATTCAGAAATCTGATATATGAATGAACGAATAATTGCCAATGATGCAGCCGTACCGGCATCAAGTCCTTTCTTTGTCAACACATAAACTAATGCAGGTTGTCCTCCTGAAGAAAAAGGAGTAACCGCGCAGAAAAATTCATGGGCCATAAGCGCAAGCAGATTGCCTCCTGGATCCTTCTGCTTTCCAATCATTCCTTTTTTAATTACTTTCATAGCTGCAGCACCTGTCAGCCACATAAGTACAACGAAGAAAAATGCTAGTAGTATATATATGTATTCTATTGATTTCAATATTCTTATCGCATCATCTGCTGATTGGTTTGTAAACATCAAAGCAATCAAAACACCGCCTACAGCTAACGCGATTAGCAGATTAATTATTACTTTCTTCATCTGTTCTCCAACTTGTCGATATTAACCCCTTCAACTGTGATATCAATGGAATCTAATACGATATCAAGTTCCTTTTCCAATACTGAAGCAATTGCTTTTTGAATTTCTGATGCTATGCTAGGAATAATAATGTTATAGTTTATATCAATAAATATCTCTACTGTTTTAATTTTTCCGGTATCGGTTATCCTTATGGCTTTTTTCTTTTTCGTCAGTTTTACTGAATCGAAAAGACTAACCGATTGTGCGATTTTAACTATAATAACGCTTTCAGCTATATCGGTACCGGAGTTGTTAATCATTTTTAGAACTCCGCGTGTTTTGGTACTCTTGGGAACGGTATTACATCTCTAATATTTCCCATTCCAGTCATGTACATAATCATCCTCTCAAATCCAAGCCCGAAACCTGCATGTTTAACTGTTCCATATCTTCTTGTATCAAGATACCACCAGTAATCCTCTTCCTTGAGATTCATTTCCTTCATTCTGTTAACAAGGACATCATATCTTTCTTCTCTCTGGCTTCCACCAATTATTTCACCGACGCCGGGAACCAGAAGGTCCATAGCTCTGACTGTTCTGTTGTCGTCATTAACTTTCATATAAAATGCTTTAATATCTTTTGGATAGTCAGTAACGAAAACTGGTTTTTGGAAGTGTTTTTCCGTAATATATCTTTCATGTTCAGTCTGAAGATCGCATCCCCATTCCACAACATTATCAAATTTCTCTTTGCTTGACTTTAATATTTCGATAGCTTCTGTGTATGTCACATGAGCGAATTTTGAATCCGTTACCACCTTAAGCTTATTAAAAAGACCAGGTTCAATGAACTTCTCAAAAAATTCCATCTCGTATGGGCATCTTTCCATAACATAATTAATAATGTATTTTATCATCTGCTCAGCAGTTTCCATATCATCATTAAGATCAGCAAAAGCCATTTCTGGTTCTATCATCCAGAACTCAGATGCATGTCTTGCAGTATTGGAATTTTCAGCTCTGAAAGTTGGACCGAAAGTATAAACATTCTTAAATGCCATACAGTATGTCTCAACAGAAAGCTGCCCGCTTACAGTTAAATTAGTCGGTTTGCCAAAAAAATCTTTCGAATAATCCACCTTTTCGTTTGAAGATGCTAAACGGTTCAGATCAAGAGTAGTGACTTGAAACATCTCACCGGCTCCTTCGCAATCAGATGCTGTTATAATCGGCGTGTGAACATATATAAAACCTCTGTCCTGAAAGAATGTATGAATTGCCTGGGCTAGTACAGAACGTACTTTAAAAACAGCAAAAAAGGTATTGCTTCTTGGGCGAAGATGAGCAACAGTACGAAGATACTCAAGTGTGTGTCTTTTTTTCTGTAATGGATAGTCAAGAGAACTTACACCGCATATTTCCACTGCTTCCGCTTTTATCTCAAATGGTTGCTTTGCTTGCGGGGTAAGTATAAATCTGCCTTTTACCGAAACGCTTGAAGCTATGGGCAGCTTTTCTACTTCAGAATAATTACTTATCGTATTGCTTTCAAAAACTATCTGTATATTTCTAAAGCAGGTACCGTCATTTATTTCGATGAATCCGAACTCTTTAGAACTCCTTATAGTCCTGACCCATCCCTCAACTGTCACAATTAAGTCTTTGTAATCCTGAGGGTTCTCATATAACTTCTGTACGCTAATTTTCATTTTAAAATCCTTCCTTTGAATCATTCAAAGAACATTATACCAAACGTATAATGTATTTGAAATATAAACAAGTAAAAAGCAAAGTAGCCTGAAACAGCTCTTAAAACAATTCTACATTATTTCTAATCTAAATCCATCCCATTAAGAAGGTCTCTTAACTTCTTAACTTCCTCTTTTGTAAGAGTAATGCCTTTTCCGGCTTTCTCCCTTTCAGGCGCCCAATCTCTTATGTCCAGTTTGGCTTCTCTGCCATTCCAGCTTATCATATTGACTTGTCTTGTCCATCCTGTCTGTGCTTCAGAAATGATACCTATTTCTTCTTTAATCTCATTAGTAATCTCAGGCATTTTTATTCTCCTTTACGATATTTATGTTTATTGTACCAGTGCGAAGAAGGATTTTCAATAAAAGATTATTTATATGCCTTTTTTATGGTAAAATTCTTACATTACATAAAAGAAAGGGTGATTAAATGATAAAAGCAATAATAACGATGGATAACAGTAAAAGTATGACTTTGGAACTTTACAAAGAAACCGCTCCAATTACTGTAGATAATTTTGTCAGTCTTGCTAAAAAAGGATATTATAACGGGTTGATATTCCACAGGGTCATAAAAGGATTCATGATACAAGGAGGAGACCCTACAGGAACAGGTACCGGAGGACCAGGGTACCAAATTAAGGGTGAATTTTCTGCAAACAAAGTTCCAAATACTATCAGACATGAAAGAGGAGTTATTTCTATGGCTCGCTCACAGAACTATGATTCTGCTGGATCACAGTTTTTTATTGTTCACAAAGATGCACCGCATCTTGATGGCCAATATGCTGCATTCGGTAAAATTATTGATGGAATTGATACAGTTGATGAAATATCAGAACAGAAAACAAACTATAACGACAAGCCTCTGAACGAACAGAAGATTAAAAGTATAGAGATAGTTGAAGAATTATAGTATACGGTTTCCTTTAACATATACTGCATGCATATTAACAGCTTCATCAAAAACTATAACATCGGCTTCCTTGGTTATTTCAAGGGAGCCGGTCTGCTTATCAATACCCATAATTCTGGCAGGAGTAATTGTTGACATGCTTACTATATCCAACAAAGAAAGACCAGCTTTTATTGATGTTCTAACAAGCATATCAAATGTTGCGATAGATCCTCCGAAGGCTGATCTGTCTACTAATTTAGCTACTCCATCTTCAACCATTATATCCTCACGCAGTAATGTCCCATTTGGAGCATCTATACCTGCATAAGCAAGGCAGTCTGTAATAATAGCAGTTTTTTCCGGGCCTTTGAATTTGTAAACCATCTGTATTAATCCGTCAGGAAGATGATGCCCATCGCAAATTATTTCAACATCCATATCATCAATGAGATAAGCTGACTCCACTACTCCTAAAATACGATATCCTTTATCTCTTTTTATTGACGAACAGCATGAATACAGGTGTGTAATAAGGGAGAAGCCCCATTCATAAGCTTTTTGCACCTGCTCATATGTAGCATCACTATGTCCGATGGCAGCTTTAATTCCTCTTTTTTTTAGTTCCATAGCAAATTCCTGCATACCTTGAAGCTCACATGCTGAAGACCATCTTCTGATATCGTCTGTCATATCAAGAATTTTTATGTATTCTGAAGCAACAGGAATACGTAAATTTCTTTCCTGCTGGGCTCCTTTCTGAGCTGCTGAAAAATAAGGGCCCTCAAGATGCAGCCCTCTCATTGAGGCTCCTTTGTAATTCATGCGAATCGCCTTTTTATATGTGATTATTGCATGTTCCATGATTTCAAATGTTGAAGAGGAGATAGTAGGATATAAACTAGTCGTACCGTGAAGAGCATGTGTTTTACATGGTATTATATATGAATCCGCATCGCCTGTTCCAAATTCATATCCTCCTCCTCCATGAGTATGAATATCTATAAATCCAGGAGAAATATAATTCCCTCTCGCATCATATATACTATCAGCGTTGTCAAGGTATTCTTTCTTCGGGTTTTCTCTTGATACTTTTGTAATGATTCCATCATTAAACTCTACATATCCTTTATTTGTTATACAATCTTTTAGTATCAGTTTTCCATTGTAAATTATTGTCCTCATAGTATCACCTTTCTCTTCTCATTATATTATTTACCCGTTGAATAAACAACCTTATAAGGTATAATTAAGTTAGATATTAAGGAAGGAAGAGGATATGAAATCAGCAGCACAGCTATACACTTTGAGGGAATTCACTCAGAATGAATCGGATTATTATCAGACCTGTCAAAGAGTCAAGAAAATGGGATACACATCAGTACAGTTGTCTGGAGCAGGACCAATGGAACCTGAAACAGTAAGAGGTATTAGCGAGGAACTCGATCTGTTTGTAACAGCAACGCATATACCCCATTCCATGTTTGTGAATGAATTGGACAAAGTCATAAGGAATCATCATGTAATGGGCTGCAAATATGTCGGCCTTGGCTCAATGCCACGTGAATACCTTGAAAGCGCAAACAAACTTGATGAGTTCATAAGAATTTATTCAGATATATCACAGAAGCTGAAAAAAGAAGGCCTTCAATTCATATATCACAATCACAATTTCGAATTCCTCAAATTCGATGCAAAAACCGTAATGGATATTATGTTTGAAAATACTCCGTCATGTTTCTTTTTTGAATTGGACACATATTGGGTACAAGCTGGAGGAGCTAATCCTGAATATTGGATTAGGAAGACAAAAGACAGATGTGAGTATATACATTTCAAAGATATGGGTATAAGCAACGATTTAAAGACAGCTTTTGCTCCCATAGGAAAAGGCAATCTGGACTGGAAAGGAATAATTGAAGCCTGCAGCTATGCTAATGTATTATATGCTGCTGTGGAACAAGATACCTGCGAAGGTTCTCCGTTTGATGCATTAAAGACATCATATGAATATCTGGTATCAATGGGAATAAAGTAAAGGAGAAATGATGGACAAAGTAAGATTCGGCATAATAGGTTACGGTAATATTGCGAATACGCACTTAAGCTTTTTTGACAATAATGAAATACCAAATGCTTATGTAACAGCTATTTTTGACACTGACAAAGAAAAAGCAGATAAAGCTAGAGAGAAATACAAAGACAGAATAACTGTATTTGATGATGAGGATTCTTTTTTCGCTTCTAAACTTTTCGATGCCATACTCATATGCACACCTCATTATCATCATCCCCATTATGCTATAAAAGGGTTTTCAGGCAATTATCATGTATTATGCGAGAAACCTGCAGGTGTTTATACCAAACAAGTACATGAGATGAACAAAGCATATGAAAAGAATAGTAACCTTGTATTTTCCATGATGTATAACCAGAGGACAAATCCTTTATACAGAAAGTTGCATGAAATTATTAAAAGCGGTGAATTTGGCGAAATAACCCGATGCGTTTGGATTATTACAAACTGGTTCCGTTCGCAAAGGTATTATGATTCGGGAGGCTGGAGGGCTACCTGGGCTCAAGAAGGAGGAGGTGTCCTATTAAATCAGGATCCTCATCAGCTTGACTTATGGCAGTGGATATGCGGAATGCCTATAAGAGTCAGAGCATTCATGAGTTTCGGAAAGTATCATGATATAGAAGTGGAAGATGATGTAACTGCATATGTCGAATATGCTAATAAGGCAACAGGAGTTTTTGTCACTACTACAGGAGAAGCTCCTGGAACTAATCGTCTGGAGATTGCGCTCGACAAGGGTAAAATCGTTGTTGAAGATGATAAGATTAAAGCTTACAGGCTAAAAGAATATCTAAGTGATTATATAAAATCATCAGATAAACCATTTAGTGCTCCTGAACATGAAGTCATAGAATACTCAACGGATGAACCGAATCTTCAGCATAAGGGTATTTTGATTAATTTTGTTAATGCGATACTATATGGTGAAAAGCTTATAGCTCCAGGAGCAGAAGGAATCTACGGACTAACCATATCTAATGCTATGCATTTATCGCAATGGACAGATGCATGGGTGAATATTCCTTTTGATGAAGACTTATTTCTGGTTGAACTTAATAAAAGAGTTAATGAGTCAGCCTGTATTAAGAAAGAGATAAAAACATCCCAAGAGGACATGTTAAAATCATTTTAATTTACAGTTTCTTTATCCATGTATACCTGTTTATTTTTATAGCAGCCACTATGCATTTTAGTATCTGGTCACTTTTCAACAGCATAA
>JBAZFL010000095.1:0-6919 GCA_041653455.1 Clostridia bacterium | reverse complement strand
AGAGCCTGACAACATTGAATTCACATCTGTTAAGGGTGAATGGGGAACAGCTGGATTGAAATATGTTTCTGACTGCATGGTCGAAGGCATAGCTCCAGCAGAAGCTCTCAAAGCTTATCTTACAGTTGTAATGGCATTCAATCCACAGTTAACTTTGGATACAATGAACGCTAAATTAGGAAAGACCTCAGAGCAGAACTACGCTGCTATCTGGTCATCAATGAACTAGACAAAATTTTAAAGAAAAGACCTGGGAAACCGGGTCTTTTTTTTGTAATGAACTATTTGAATAGATATTAATACATATTTCTCATAATCACTGTAAATATAGTCTTGCATAATACTTATACGTAATATATAATTCATTGGAAAATAACGCATGTCGGTGAATTTTTGCATGTTGCGTGAAACGTTGTGCATTAAGCTGAAACCGGCAGAGGAAAAAAACGGAGGAATATAGAAAATGTCAGTTATTTCAATGAAACAACTATTAGAGGCCGGAGTTCATTTCGGTCACCAAACAAGAAGATGGAATCCTAAAATGTCTGAATTCATCTTTACAGAAAGAAATGGAATCCACATTATTGATCTTCAGAAAACAGTCAAACAAATAGAACTTTCTTATGAATTTATTAAGAATATTGTTCTAAATGGCGGTGAAGTTTTATTTGTAGGAACCAAGAAACAAGCTCAAGAATGTGTTGAGGAAGAAGCAATAAGATGCGGTATGTTTTATATCAACACAAGATGGCTTGGTGGAACCCTCACAAACTACAAAACAATGGAAAGAAGAATTGCTTATCTTAAAAAACTTCATGAGATGGAGACAAATGGAACTTTTGAATCACTCCCCAAAAAAGAAGTTATTAAACTTAAGGCAGAAATGGAAAAGCTTGACAAGAATCTTGGCGGTATTAAAGATATGCATGGAATACCAAATGTTCTTTTTGTTGTTGATCCAAAGAAGGAAAGAAATGCTGTTCTTGAAGCAAGAAAACTTGGTATACCTGTTGTAGCTATTATTGATACAAACTGTGATCCTGATGAAGTTGATTATGTAATACCTGGAAATGATGATGCAATTAGAGCCGTAAAACTTATAACAAGTGTTATTGCAAATTCCGTTATTGAAGCTAATCAAGGTGAATCCTTCTCAGTAGACGATGAAGAAGAAATCGACATGACTCAGCTTACAGAAGAACAGCTTTTAAAAATTAAGCTTGATGAGAAAAAAGCAGATGATGCTAAAAAAGAACTCGCAAAAGCAAACAAAAAAACTGAGGCTGAAACAGTAGAAGAATAATACAGGAGGTAATATTAATGATTAGTGCAAATGCAGTAAAAGAACTTCGTGAAAAAACCGGAGTTGGAATGATGGAATGTAAAAAAGCCCTTGTAGAAGCAAATGGTAATTTTGAAAAAGCTATTGATATATTAAGGGAAAGAGGACTTGCGAATGCTCAGAAAAAATCTGGAAGAATTGCTGCAGAAGGTGTAGTCGGATCATACATTCATGGCGGCGGGAGAATAGGTGTTCTTGTTGAAGTAAATATTGAAACAGATTTTGCTGCAAAGAATGAAGACTTCCAAGCATATGTTAAAGATATCGCTATGCAGATAGCTGCATCAAAACCTGAATATGTCAGAAGAGATGAAGTTCCATCAGATGTAGTAGATAAAGAAAAATCTATCCTTAGGACACAAGCATTAAATGAAGGAAAACCTGAGAAAGTTGTTGATAAAATGATTGAAGGACGTATTGATAAGTTTTTCAAACAGATATGCCTTATGGATCAAGCATATATAAGGAATCCTGATATAAGCGTCCAAGAGATGACGAATCAGATAATAGCCAAGATAGGTGAGAATATTTCAGTAAGAAGATTTACCAGATATGAAATGGGTGAAGGACTGAAAAAAAGAGAAGAAAACTTTGCTGATGAAGTAGCAAAACAGATAAATAAATAATTATTAAAAGGCACTTGAATGTGCCTTTTATTTTGGAGATCAATATGAATTACAAACGTATATTAATTAAGCTTAGCGGAGAAGTGTTTTCCGGAACAAATGGTGCAAATATCGACATGCAGATGCTGATGCAGATAGCTGCAGCATTGAAGGAAATAAAGGAAGATGGAAAAGAAATTGCAATAGTTGTCGGTGCAGGCAATTTTGTTCGTGGAAGAGATATTAAGGATGTTGTCAGATCTAGAGCAGATTCAATGGGTATGCTTGCTACTATAATCAATAGCATTGCTTTAAAAGATGCTCTTGAAAAAACTGGTCTTGATTCTGAAGTTTATTCAGCTGTTTTAATGAGCGAAATATGTAAAACATACAGAAGAGATGATGCAGTACGTGATTTGAAAAATGGTATCATAACGATTTTAGCAGCAGGAACAGGAAACCCATACTTTTCAACAGATATGGCAGCTGCTCTGCGTGCAATTGAAATAAATGCAGATGTTATTCTTTTTGCTAAGAATGTCGACGGAGTATATGATAAAGATCCAAAAAAATACAGTGATGCAATAAAATACGATAAAGTTACATATTCGACAATATTGTCTAGACAGCTCAGTGTAATTGATATGGCAGCAGCTGTTTTATGTGATGAATTTGGTATGAGATCTGTTCTGTTCGCGCTTAAAGAACCATTGAATATTGTTGAAGCAGCAAAAGGCGGAAATATAGGAACGATTATTGAAAAGTAACTTTATTTTGTGTAGAATGTATTTATCTTATTTAACGAAAAGGAGTTATTGTTATGATTAATAAAGATGAATACAGTAAAACTACCGAAATGATGTCTCAGGCAATTGATGCATTCAGTGAACATATCTCCACTATAAGAGCAGGAAGAGCTAATCCTTCTGTTCTTAATAATATTTATGTAGATTACTATGGACAGAAAACACCATTGAATCAAATAGGAAACGTTTCTTCGCCAGAACCAAGATTATTAGTAATTCAACCTTGGGATACTAGTATTATTAAGAGTATAGAAAAAGCTATACTGGCATCAGATCTTGGAATTAATCCGCAGAATGATGGAAGAGTAATACGCTTAGTTTTTCCTGTTTTATCACAGGAAAGAAGAAATGAATTAGTAAAAAAAGTTAAAACATATGGTGAAGAAGCAAAAGTCAAAATACGTAACATAAGAAGAGATGATATTGAGAAATATAAAAAGCAAAAAAAAGATTCTGTTATTACTGAAGATGATTATGCAATAATCGAAAAAGATATACAGACTCTTACAGATGATAATATTACGAAAATAGATGATATCGTCAAGAGTAAAACCGATGAGGTAATGGAAATATAGTATCTCATACTGAAACGGAGTTATAAGCTAAATGCAATTACCTCAACATATCGCCATAATTATGGACGGAAATGGAAGATGGGCAAAACAAAAAAAAATGCCAGCCAGCTACGGACATAAGTGTGGTGCTGATGCAATACAAAATTTAATTGAAGAAAGTGATAAGCTGGGTATTAGATATATTACAGCTTTCACTTTTTCAACTGAAAATTGGAAACGTTCAAAAAGTGAAATTGCTTACCTGATGAATCTGTTACAGGAGTTCTTAAACGATACATCAGGAAGACTAGAGAAATCTAATATTCGCATTAGATTTATAGGTTCAAGGGAAAACCTTAAAAAAAATATGCTTAGAAGCATGGATAAGATAGAAGATATATCCAGACATAAAACAGGTTTGACTTTTATTATTGCTCTGAATTATGGTGCACGGCAAGAAATAACCGAAGCTGTAAAACAGATTTCCTCTAAGGTAAAAGAAGGTACTTTAGATATTTCAAATATAAATGAACAAACCATCAGTGAATATTTGTACACAAAAGATATCCCAGATCCTGACTTAATAATTAGACCAAGCGGAGAAAAAAGACTTTCTAATTTTTTATTATATCAGGCTTCTTATTCTGAATTATGGTATTCAGATATTTTATGGCCGGATTTTAACATTGAACATCTGAAGGAAGCTATATCTGATTATAATAAAAGAAAAAGACGATTTGGAGGAAGAAACGATGAAGATTAGAATAATAAGCAGTCTTATTGCATTATTGTTATTGGTATATATTTATGTCTTCCCTGGATTACCTGTATACATCCTTCTTTTTTTTATTTCTGCGCTTATGTTTTACGAGTTTCTTCATGTAACAAATGATAAATTGACATTTGGCTATTACTTCATTTGCTCACTTTTTACTTTAATGTACTATGCTAATTTATACCTTACAATTGGATTGTCTATTATACCGAAGGAGTATTTATATACTTTAAATATATTACTTACAGTATTCTTTGCATTGACAGTTCTGGTCGCTTCAATGTTCTATAAAATTAAGACATTTAAAGAAGTAGCATATACAATTTTCGGATATATTTATACTGTTGTATTACTTTCATTCATAGTTCTAATACTTGAGATGAAAAATGGAGATTTTCTTTTCGTATATGTGTGGCTTGGCGCGCTCGGATGTGATCTATGGGCATTCTTGATTGGGAGAAGTTTCGGAAAAACTAAAATAATTAAAGATGTAAGCCCAAATAAGACTGTTGAAGGTTCAATAGGAGGAGCAATTGGTTCTATTTTAATGATAACAGGATATACAATAATCATTAACAGATATTTTTATATAAGTATACCATGGTATATTTTAGTCGCTTTATTCATTCCATGCGGATTATTCAGCCAGTTTGGTGACTGGTGCGCCTCATACATAAAAAGACAGTTCAATGTTAAGGATTTTGGAAAAATCATGCCAGGTCATGGAGGTGCGCTTGACAGGTTGGATTCTATATTATTCATACTTCCGAGTGTTTATGCAGTATTTTTGTTAGCAGGGTTCAAATAATGAATATTTTAATATTAGGTGTTACAGGTTCAATTGGAGAAAATACAGTAAAGGTAAGTAAAGATCTTGGTTATAAAATAGTTGGAGTAACTTGTAAGTCAAGTTATACCAAGCTTGCAGATATTATTGAGAAATATAATCTCTCAAGTGAATTAAAATTTATTGGTATATCAGATGAATTAAGCTGTGAAAAGTTTAAAACTATTGGGATTAGAACAGATGCTGATATTTTTTCTGGACATACATGTAATATTAAGTGTATAGAAAATTTTGAATACGACATTATAGTTAACGCACTCGTGGGAAGTGATGGCATTGAACCATCATATTTTGCAGTTTCAAATTGTAAAAGACTTGCTTTAGCTAATAAAGAAACGATTGTTGCAGCAGGCGATATAATACTTAATAGAGCAAAAGAGTATTCGTGCCAGGTAATACCTATAGATTCCGAGCATGGTGCAATTCTGCAATGTATAGAAGACAATCCAATTAAAAAAATTCACATTACAGCAAGTGGAGGACCTTTTTGGATGCTGGAGAAAGAAAAACTTTCAAAAGTCACTATTGAACAGGCATTAAATCATCCTAACTGGAAAATGGGAAACAAGATAACTATTGACAGCGCTACAATGATGAATAAAGGTTTTGAAGTAATCGAAGCATCAAAATTATACTCATTAACACACGACAGAATTAATGTTTTGATACATCCTCAGAGTATAATTCATTCTATGATAGAATTTTGTGATAATAGCATAAAAGCTCAACTAAGCACATGTGACATGAAACTACACATACAATATGCTTTAACTTATCCGAAAAGATTTATCAATAATTATAGTGAACTTGATATAACTAAATATTCACTTGATTTTTATAAACCTGATTTTGAAAAGTTTAAATGTTTGAAGATTGCTTACTATGCAGTCAAAGAAGGTAATACTCTTGGAACAGTTATTAATGCTGTGAATGATATATGTGTTGAATCATTTCTTAAAAGCAAGATATCTTTTACAGATATAGCAGATATTATAGAAAAAGTAATCGAAAAGTATGATAATATTAAAGCCCATAGTATTGATGATATTTTATTAATAGACCGTTGGGCAAAATCTAAAGCTAAAGATTTGGAGGATCACATATGAGTACATTTACCAGTATACTGGTCGCACTATTAGCTCTAAGCATAATAATAATAATTCATGAAACAGGTCATTTTATTGCAGCAAAAGCTTCTGGTATTAAGGTTTTGGAATTCGGTCTTTTTATGGGGCCAAAGCTTTTCAGTAAAACAATAAAAGGTACTATATACAGCATAAGAGCAATACCGATAGGTGGATTTGTTGCAATGGAAGGCGAGGATGAGAACGTACAGAGTCCGACATCATATTCGTCTGCAAAACCTTATAAAAAGATATTAGTATCTGTTGCTGGCCCATTTTTCAACATAGTATTTGCTTTTCTTATACTTGCGGTTTTGTTCAGTTTTACTGGCTATGCACTTGATACTAATACTGTATTTGAAACTGAAGGTCCATTATATATGGCAGGATTACGTGATGGAGATAAGATTATTTCAATAGATAACAAAAAGGTTAATGATCCTTCAGATATTACCATGATACTTTATCCTATTAAGGATATTGAACAGATTGATGTAATTTATGAAAGAGAAGGAAATAGGCAGACAGTATCAGTTCTCCCGGTAAAGCAGGGAGGAAAACGAATAATGCTAAATATATCCACTCAGAATTCAAATACAATCGTTGCAGGAATAGATGAAAATTCAAATGGATATAAAGCGGGTTTGAGGGTTAATGATAAGATAACTCATATTAATGATTTTGAAGTAACTACTTTAAAACAATTAAGTGAAAATGTAACAAAAAATGGTGTTGGTCCCATTAAAGTAAGTGTATTACGTGGAGAGGAAGAACTTATTTTTGTTTTTGATACGATTGAATCAGAATCTATGGAATACCTTGATTTGGGTATTTACTATTACAGCACTGACATTAATATTTTTCAA